>JAUYKR010000124.1 GCA_030699855.1 bacterium | reverse complement strand
CGCTTGGTCCCGAGTCCTCGGGACGACCCTCAGTCTAAAGTGGTGCGCTTGGCAGGAATCGAACCTGCGACCTCCCGGACCGCAACCGGACGCTCTATCCACTGAGCTACAAGCGCGTAAGCGAAGGGAACTTGCCTTGATGTTTTCTAGCGCGGAAACTGTGCGAACCCCGAGCGAAGTCGGGGGGGAGCTACAAGCGCGTAAAGAAAACGCCGACTCACTATAGGTAAACGTGAGCCTTGCGTCAATTGACTACAGGATCTCTTCCTTCACATAGGTTCTGCGCTTTTTCCTGGAATCCAGCGGCTTGTCGGTGGTGAAGTTCGTTTTTTTCGTTCCCGCCTTTTTTCGCTTCCCCCGCTTGTTCTTCGTCGATCTTTCCGGTCTGAGAACGGGCTTAAGGGCAGGCGGAACCGGCGCGGAAAAATCGGGAATATTCTGAAAGCTTTCTTTCTCAATATCCTTAGCTCGAAAGAAAATATCGTGGCAGAGTCCGTTGACGATCTTCAGACACTTTTCTTTGTCGTGATAACGGGTTTCGGTGGCGTCATTCGCGAACAGGCGGTCGTCATTCCAGACGGCTTTGCGTTCTTCGAACAGGGGAGTGGCGTAACCTTTTTTCATAGTTCTACGGGGACTGAGGGGCTGCCAATAGTATACAGCTTTTCGCTGATTTTCTTACCTGTTTCCGATATCGCCAGTCCGCCCATGGAGGTCTCGCGAATGGCGGAGTTCATGTTCTTGGCCACGTTGTTCATGGCTTCCACCACCTCATCGAAGGGAACGACGCTGGTGATGCCGGCGTAGGCCATGTCGCTGGCGGTCATGGCGGCGGATACCCCCATGCCGTTGCGCTTGATGCAGGGAACCTCCACCAGGCCGGCAATGGGATCGCAGGCCAGGCCCAGCATGTTTTTGAGCGTGAGCGAAGCGGCCTGGATACACTGCTGAGGCGTCATGCCCCTCACCTCCGAAATGGCGGCGGCGGCCATGGCGCTGGAGGCGCCGACTTCCGCCTGGCAGCCGGCCTTGGCGGCGGAAAACGTGGAGATGTGGGCGATGATCATGCCGATGCCGGCCGCCGTCAGCAAACCTCTGGCGGTGGTTTCATCATCCAAACCACGGTCTTCCTGCAGGGCTAGCAAACAGCCGGGAATGATTCCCGAGGAGCCGGCCGTGGGGGCGGCGACAATGGTGCCCATGACCGCGCTGCAGCTCATCACCGCCAGAGCCCAGGAGTTGGCCTTGATCATCAGCGGGCTCAGCAGCATCTGATCGTCCTCAATCATCGTCTGCATGCGCTTGGCTTCGTCCTTCACCATCCCGCTGGGGCTGGTGGTCACCTCCATGCCTTTGTCCTTGGCTTGCTTCATCACTCGTAGGCGGTCGATGGCGTTGGCCAGGATTTCTTCCGGCTTGTGTCCGGTCAGCTCCTCTTCCGCTTTCATAACCACATCGGAAA
Source organism: bacterium (assembly GCA_030699855.1). Taxonomy (GTDB): domain Bacteria; phylum Patescibacteriota; class Gracilibacteria; order JAUYGZ01; family JAUYGZ01; genus JAUYKR01. The sequence goes on along the minus strand of JAUYKR010000124.1, from coordinate 14,961 downwards.
CTCGGCTGAGGCCCTCATGGCGATCAATAAGCGTCAGAAGCCGTTCGGCGGAATAGAATAAGAAGCTATTGGTCATAAAAATTTATGAACAGTACTTATCGTAGTTGGAAATATGATTGAGAAAGCGAACCAGCTCAATGCCAGGAATTTTTTCCAACTCTTTGATAATATCGATCGAAAATTGTTCGCGGATTTCTACGTTGAGCAGAGTTCGGTCTTTGTAGTGCTGGGTCTCGAAACTGACAATGTGCACGTTCAGGTTTTTTACTTTCTCAATCAGCTCCAGGGCATTCACTTCCCGATTGTCGAAAAGAACGATCAGGCTCGAATACGACATATCCATCTGGCATTCGATCTTGTCGATCTCGCGAATGACGATCTTACCGCCTCCGATGGACTTGGCGCGAACGCGGTGAAATGTCCCGTCTGCATTGGTCATCTCGATGCGGACGGAGTTGGGATGGATGCCGTCTCCCAAATTGGTGGGAGTCAGCTCCACTGCCATGCCGGCCTGCTGAGCCAGCTCATCCGCTTGCTTGATTTCATCCGAGTGAGGCAGAAAGCCGAGCAGTCCGCCGATGATGGCCTTGTCGGTGCGGTGGCCTTGGTACACCTTTCCAAAAGAACCGTGCAGAAGTAGCTTCACTTGTTTTGGCTGTTGGCCGTTAATAATTCTCGCGAAATAGCCGATCTTGGCCGCGCCGGCGGTGTGAGAACTCGATGGCCCCAGCATGACCGGACCGATGACGTCGAAGGCACTCCAGGATTCGGGCATAAGCTCAGTAATTTGTGCCCAGTATAGAAGCATTTTTCCCTTACCGCAACGAGTCAGAGCTGGATTCTTTAATTCGTTCCACCCTCAGCTGTTTGACTTGCTCTTTGATACCGTCCTCTAATATCACTTTCGGCTGATAACCAAGCGCCGCCTGAATCTTCGAAATGTCGGCGTGCTGGCCCATTACATAGCCTTCTTTCACCGGATTCTCGATATGCTTGGGTCGGACCGGTTTCTCAAATGCCTCAGCCAAGGCTGACACAATCTCATTCAGCGAGGTAGCCCGGCCGGTGCCGATGTTGAAGATTTTCGAACCGAGCTTCTTCTCCGTTTCGATCGCCAGGGTAATACCCTGAACGATGTCCCGAACGCTGGTAAAGTCCCTGGTCTGGCTGCCGTCGCCGTAAATCACGGGTTCCAAGTCGCGGGCGATGTCCCAGGCGAACTGGGAAATAATATTGGCGTACTTGCCTTTAGCCTCTTCGTTCGGACCGTACACGCTCATGAAGCGAAAGCCGATCAGATCCATATCCGGATAAACCTTGTGAAAGCAGTCGGCGCAGTGTTCATACAGCTCCTTGGTGACCGCGTAATGATTCGGCGGTTTAACGTGCTGATCTTCCGTGAGCGGCATGGGATTGTTGGCGTACAGCGAAGACGTGGAAGCGTAGAGGAATTTTTTTACACCGTTCCGGCGGGCCCAGTCCAGGGTGGTGACGAAGCAGCGCACGGAATTGACGTAGCCTTCTACAAATTGGTCTTCCGCAAACAGGGGAGCGGAGGAGGTGCCGGCCAGATGAAGGACGTAGTCCACTGGGCCCACTTTATCTAAATCTTCCACGCTTCCGGCGTCGCCCTGAACGAAGGTGACTTCGTCATCCAGGTTTCGTTTGTCGCCGAGAAACAGGTTGTCAAGGGCAATCACGTCGAACTTCTTCCGGCTGAGATTGCAGAAGTTGGAGCCAATGAAGCCCGCTCCGCCCGTGACCAGAATTTTCTTCATGAAGGTTCCTAAACGGTTGTCGGCTCCGAGTCGGCTGCCGGTTCCGCTCCCGAGGCCATGGCCTGGTAGCTGACCTCCGGCGGAGGAGCCGTCAAAGACTTGATGGACATCCCGATGCGGTGATCGTCCAGATCGACGTTGATGATCTGAGCTTCGATTTCTTCTCCCACCTTCAGGTGCTTGTCGATGTTTTCAATTTTTTCATGTGAGATCTCCGACAGGTGAATCAGTCCGTTGATATCCTTTTCCAAAGTCACAAAGGCGCCAAAGGAGGTTAGTCGATTGATCTTGCCTTTTACCTTTTGTCCCACCTCATACTTCTTGGCGGCGTCGACCCAGGGGTCTTCTTGCAGGCGCTTCATGGACAAAGAGATTTTTTCTCCTTCCAGGCCGATGACTTGAACCTTCACCTCATCGCCGAGCTTGCCATAGTCAGCCGGATTGCGGACGTGGCCCCAGGCGATCTCTGAAATGTGAACCAGACCCTCCAGGCCGTCGAAGGCCACGAACAGACCGAATTTGACGATGCCGGAGATCTTGCCGGTGACGGAGTCACCGACCTTGAGTTTTTGCAGGCGCTTGCCTCGCTCGCCTTCTTCGGCGGCTCGCTCGGACAAAATGAGCTTGCCGGCTTCGCGGTCGATGGCGATGATTTTCACATTAAACTTAATGCCGATCAGCCTCTGGAGGCGTCGTAGGATTTCCTGAGAATTGGCTTCGTTCACACGCGGATAGTGCAGGGGAGCCAGCTGAGACACCGGCAGAAAGCCCTTGATGGAATCGATTTCGAGCAGTAATCCGCCTTTGTTGGCTTCCTCCGCCTTGACGGAAAAGACCTCTCCGCTCTTCGACATCTCGTCGAAGCGATCCCAGGCGGTGTTTTGGGCCGCCTTTCGAATTGAAAGGACAAAGAATCCCTCATCATTTTCGTCTTCGACAACGACGGAACTGATCGTATCTCCCTCCTGAATCCCCTTAAACGTATTAATGCTGTCGTTGGTCTCCTTGCCGCTGATGATACCGACGGCCTGACCGTCGCAGAGATCCACCAGGCACTTATTCTTGGCCTTGTGCAGGACGATACCTTTAACAAGATCCCCCGGCTTGGGAAAGGGGTTGGTTTGGGCGGCCAGAACGGCCTGATCCATAACAGTACTCATAAAAAAGAGTTTCGCGCGATCATAAAGAAAATATCTAAGGCTTCCTTGCCCCGGACCCTGATCGCGTTAAAGGGATTCCGAAGTGGAGGGAAGCTCAGTCAGTATACTGAGTCGCGCTGCCCTGTAAAGGGTATTTTTACTGTGCTGATGCCAATTTGTTGGCCTGATCCTCCACCATCAGGCTGCTGACGACGTCATCCAGGTCTCCGTCCAGAATCGCGGGCAGGTTGGACCAGCTTTTCTTGATCCGGTGATCGGTGATGCGATCCTGAGGGTAATTGTAGGTTCTAATTTTCTCGCTGCGGTCGCCGGAACCGATCTGGGCCAGGCGCTGCTCGCCGCGCTCTTTGGCCAGTCTGGCTTCTTCCTCCGCCACGACGCGGGAAACCAGAATTTTCATGGCTTTGGCCTTGTTCTTCAATTGCGACTTTTCGTCCTGGCAGCTCACCACCGTGCCGGTGGGCAGATGGGTAATGCGCACGGCGCTGTCGGTGGTGTTCACGCTCTGGCCGCCACTGCCGCCGGAACGGAAGACGTCGATGCGCAAATCCTCCGCTTTGATTTTCAGATCCATCTCCTCCGCCTCCGGCAGGACCGCCACGGTGATGGCGCTGGTGTGGATCCTGCCCTGGTTTTCTGTGACCGGAACCCGCTGGACCCGGTGGGTTCCTGATTCGTACTTAAAAATCGAGTAGGCCCCGTCGCCGACGACGCGAAAGGAGGCCTCCTTGATCCCGCCCGTGTCCGACTCATTCTTGTTCATCAGCTCGACTTTGAAGTTCTTCTTTTCAGCGAAGCGCATCAGCATGCGCATGATCTCGCTGGCGAACAGCGAGGCTTCCTCTCCGCCCGTGCCGGCGCGAACTTCGATGATCACGTTTTTCTCATCATTGGGATCCTTCGGCAAGAGCGCTACCTTGATCTGTTCTTCCAGCTTTTCTTTATCATCTTTCGCCCTGCGCAGCTCTTCTTTCGCCATATCAACCAGTTCTTCATCCTTCTCGCCGTCGATCATGCTTTGGCTGTCGGCAAGGGTCTTCAGGCACTGCTCGTACTGCTTTGCTAAATCTACGATCGGCTCCAGATGGGCGCGTCGCTTATTGAGACTGACGTACTTTTTTTGATCGGAAGCGGCTTCCGGCTTCATCAGTTCCTGGTCGATATCCGCAAATTCGCGGATGATATGTTGGAGCTTGTCGAGCATAAATGAAGAATCGTGAGGATCTTATACCATTTCGCTTTCAAAATAACATAAAACTGTTTGCTCAACTTAGGGTATAATGCCGCTGCCGTTCGCCTTGTAAAAAATTATTTCTTGGGCCTCTGTTATTTCCAACGCTAAGCGGCATTACACTTGCCCTTTGCCCCTGTCATATTTTTTGCTACGGTGAATCGGTATTATTTTCCTTTATGAACATGAAAAAACTTTTTGCGCTGCTCTTCGTGCTCGGCACCCTTACCGCCTGCGGTACCCGCGAACCGGGACAGTATGACAAGCTGGCTCAGTGCCTGACCGACAAAGACGTGAAGATGTATGGAGCTGACACCTGTCCGCACTGCCTGGCTCAAAAAAAGGCTTTCATGGGTTCCTTTGATCTCATCAATTATGTCGAGTGCCGGAAGGACCCCCAGGCCTGTGAAGCCGCTGGCATTACCAACTATCCTACCTGGATCATCAACGGCGAAAGGCATGTTGGTGAGACCAGCATGAGCGAGTTGGCCGAACTGTCGAGCTGTGAGCTCTAAATTCCCAGGGGATTACTGGCCGGACCGCTGTCCTTCGCTGAATCGACATTGGCGCCGATGCGGCGGATAACTTCGCGACTGACGAATTCTTTTTCGCGGCCATACTTCAGGCGCGACAGCTGGATCAGCGCTTCCGCCACTTCTTTGTCCGGCTTGTCTTCCGGTGTTTCCTCCCACCACTTCACCGTCTTCATGCTAAAGGGCCGGCTGATCTGATTGTTGATGTTGAGCTTGATACAGGTGTTAAAGCCCTCCAGGTTGATGACATCGGTTTCCGTGAAGACCGGCCCCATTTCCTTGGCGATATATTCGGCGTCCTTGGCGCCGATCTTGAAGTTCAGCATGGTGCCCACGTTGCCGAAGACGGCGTTTTTTACCTTTTCCGATTCGCCGCCGCCTTTTCCGGCTCCGCCCTTGATTAACTGATCGATGTATTGGTGGCCGATGATCAGGCCCAGCTTATACTTTCTCGCCTCCGAGAGGATCGACTCAAAACTGTCGGTGATGAAGTTCTGAAACTCGTCCACGTACAGGAAGAATGGCTTTCTTTGGGTCTTGTCGGCGATGCGCTGGCGTTTCATCGCCGCCACTTGAATCTTGTTCACAAAGATCATGCCGAGCAGGTTGGAGTTGATGTCTCCCACCAGACCCTTGGCCAGCTTCACGAGCAGAATTTTGCCACTGTCCATCACATCGTCGAATCGGAAGGCGGACTTCGTCTGACCGATGATGTTTCTCATCAAACTATTGGTGATGAAACAACCAAACTTGGCGGCGAAGTAGGGGATCATTTCCTTCTTTTCTCGCTCGCCGGTCTGAGCCATCTGATTGACCCAGAAGCTCTTCACGATCGGATTTTTAATATGCTTCACTTTTTCCTGCTGCCAGGGTTCATCCGTAAACAGGCGGACAATATCGGTGAGCGCTCCGCCGCCGGGATCCTCCATCAGGGTTAGACAACCGTTGCGGAAGTAGTCCTGAATACGGGGGCCGAAGACCTCGTTTCCAAACATGCCAACCATCATGTTCATGGCTTCCAAAGCCACGAAGTCTCGTTCCTCCGGCGTGTCCGCCTCCAGCATGTTGACCCCCATTGGCCGCTCGGTGTCGGCCGGATCAAAGACAATGACGTCGTCGGCCCGTTCGCGGGGAACCCAGCTGAGCGCCGCTTCCACCAGATCTCCGTGGGGATCGACCACGCAAATGCCTTTACCGTTGCGGATGTCCTGCTTGATGAGCTGTTCCAAAAAGACCGACTTACCGGTACCGGTTTGTCCAATCAGGTACAGATGGCGAAAGCGGTCGTCTTGTTGCATCCACACGTCTGCTCTTTCGCCGCGATGCAGGTTGTAGCCCAGCATGATGTCGCCTTCGTGGGGAAGATTATCGGGCGGTCCGGTGATCTTGAAGCGCTGCCAGGCCACATTGGGAACGTCGTTGTACTTGGCCGCCGGCACGTGCCACATGGTGGCGATTTCATCCGAACTCAGCACCATCTTCCGGAAGCTGAGGCGCTGGGTCCAGTTACGCCACAGCGAGCGATAAATGAAGTTGATGAGAAGAAATTTCAGGGAGAAATAGCGCACCCTTTCAAAGGCGTTCAAATAGGGCGAGTCGAATTGCCCGAAAGCATTGCGGATTACTTCCACGATGTCCCGGGCGTGGCTGGCGCTCTTGGAGGTGGCGACGACGCGGATCACCGAGTCCCAACCGGTATAAGAGGCTTTTTCTCCGATCGACTTCACCATTTCATCCGTTTGCGGGGTGGTGCGGGTAGAGCCGGTATTGCTGTCAAAGTTTTCAGACAGGTTGTCATCGGTGCCGACCGCAAAAATTTTAAAGAAGATTTTAAACCAGTTGATCGGATTAAACTTGGACAGGAAGCTTCCCGGCTTTTTGTTCATAAAAATCTCTTCGCCCATTTTCTTGCTCTTCTCCTGCCAGCCGTCATCGCGGGGGCGGATGACGATCTGAATGGCGGCGGAATCGTCTTTGCCCAACTTGGACATAGAGTTGAGCAGCGCGTTCATGGGTTCGGCGTGGATGTGGGCATAGGTCTTGATGGGATAGCAGTAGTGCTTGCGCTGCTTCATATAGCGGCCGAAGGCCTTGCAGCCGGGCTTGAAGAGGTTGTATTCCTCCACTTCCTCGATCAAAGCGTCGTTATAAAAAGAAGAGATGGTCTTCTGAAAACTTCGCTTGAGCGAGTAGGGGACCACCATGTAGAAATGAATCTGCCCTTCGGTGGCGACGATTTCGAACGAGAAAAAGTCCTGACCGGCGATAAAACGATACCAAAACCACTCGGAAGAAGTGGTGTGAAGCGCCTCCAGACACTGGGTCATGATGCCGATCTGCTTGGTGTAGTCCTTCGAAGTGCCGAACTGCTCGCCTTCCGCCTCCTTTTCATCCTTTCCTTCTTTTTTCGGCACCGTGACTTTCAGAAAAATCATATCCAGTGAGCGCTTGGCGTTGTAGTGCCACTCGATCAGATGGGCTATCAGAATGACCAGGCCTGCCGCTACGGCTATCCACAAAACGGTAGCAATAATCGGATGCTGGGCGATGGAAAACCAGGAGGCTACGGTGGAAAGGAAGTGAATCACGGCAGTCGCGGGTAAGGGCACAATCGGTGCCAGTATAACAAGATCTTCCCCTCATTTTAGCAGGAAAAGGCTGATTTCTCAATCAGATCAGGTATTCGTAAACTGCTGGGGTATTTTGGATCGGTGAGAGTGGTTTTATACATTTTCCCGGCGATGCGGAAGGGGATGCTATTTTTGAAGCGAGGACATTAAAGTAAGCGGACACATAAACAGAAAAAAGATACGGAAGGTTCCGCAGCGAAAAAATAGCATCCCCTTCCGCATCGCATAGCTTTTCCTAGACAGCCCCCGACGGAGTTCCTATACTGGGGCTCAGTCGCGGAAGGGTACTCAAGTGGCTGAAGAGGCGGCTTTGCTAAAGCTGTAGGGGGCCTAACGGTCCCGCGAGGGTTCGAATCCCTCCCCTTCCGCCATCCGGCTCGTCCTCTCGGACTCGCTCATGGCGGGCCAGTCACTTTGACCCCGTATGAAGAACCTCTTTCTCTTCACCGGCCCCAACGCGCAAGCGCTTCAGGATAAACTCCGGCATTGGAGGCGGGAGTTTGTGAAAAAACATAGTGACACCAATCTGGAGGTTTTCGAGGCGGTGAAGGAGTCCGATATGCCTCGTGTGCTCACCGCTCTGGAGAGCCAGCCATTTCTGGCCGAGCGGCGCATGACCATCATCCATAACCTGCCTGCTCCAGTACCTGCCGGCAGGCAAGATCAGCCAGATTCATCTGAACCGGATGACGCCAAGACAGGACTCGATACTGATGGACTGCAAAAAGTTTTGGAAGACCTGCCGGAGTCCGCACTGGTTATTTTTGTCAGCCCCAAGCCCGATAAGCGCACCCGATTGTACAAATTTCTGGCCAAAGAGGCTCAGGTAGAGCCGTTTGAGGTCCTGAAAGGAGCTCAGCTCAAGACCTGGGCGAGCAGTCGACTCAAGCAGCAGGGTAAGACCATTGACAGCAGGGCGCTAGACCTCCTGCTCTTTGCCTGCAGCGATGACCCGAGCCGTTTGGCAGGGGAGCTGGAAAAATTAGCCCTCCTAGGAAATTCCAGTATCACGAGCTCGGATGTTGAACAGCTGGTGGTTTCCAGTCCGGAGGCCAAGATATTTGTTGCCCTGGATTTGATCGGACGAGCATCACTGGGAGAGGTTTTGAGAAGTTTTTCCCAGTTGCTTCGCAGCGGCGAAGCCCTGCCCATGACGTTCTTCATGATCGTGCGTCAGTTTCGCCTGCTCCTCCAGTGTCGAGTTCTCCTCGACGCGGGTCAGGACAGGGGAGTGATTCAGCGGCGAATGAAATTCGCTCCTTTTCAAGTGGGCTTGTATGTTCAGCAGGCTCAGAGGTTTTCTTTAGCCCAGCTCAAAAGTGCTTATCACCAGTTGGCCGAAATCGACCGACTGGTGAAGACCGGCAAGGTCCCGTTTACTTCCGGAAGGGAAGACCTCTTTCAACTCAAAATTGATCAACTTTTCTGTTCCCTATACGAACAAATAAGTTGATCTTAATTATCGGCTACTCAAAAAGCCACTAGCCACATTGCATTTGCCAAAAAATGGCTTACTTTTGCCATTTTATAAAAATGACTTGCTTAATTTTTGCATAATGTATAAATTATGTGCACGGATTTAATGCAGTTCAAATTTTATGCTCAAGGCTCTTTTCAGCTCAAACACACGAGTAAAACTTTTGGTCACCTTTCTCTCCTCTCCCGGCGAGGAATTTTTTATCCGTGAACTGACCCGACTTTTAAGCGAACAGATTAACTCTGTTCGACGCGAGCTGAATAATCTAAAAAAAGCCGGCCTGCTTAAATCGCGCTCCAAAAACCGCAAAAAGTACTATGCCGTCAATGAAGATTTTCCCATCCTCGAAGAACTTCGCTCCATCGTCAACAAGTGTACCGATCCCAAAAAGGAACTCGTCAAAAAAATGCAGGGACTGGGAGATATCTCCCTGATTATCTTCTCGGGCTCTTTCATCGATAAAAATAAGAAGAGCTCTCTGGACCTGCTGGTGATCGGTACGGTGGAAAAAAGCGCTTTGGCTGACTTCATCCGCGAAGAACTGAAAGAGATGACCGGTCTCAAGTACGGCATCCTGAGCAAGGACGACTTCCTCTATCGCCTCAAACTCAACGACAAATTTATCGTTGACATGCTGAAGGACCCTGATAACATCGTGGGGCTCAATAAAATGAAGACTCAGGTTCAAAAGCACCTTCAGTAATAGACATGCATCAATCCATCGCCAAAATCGCCCAGGCAAGCATGCGCCAGAATTTGCCGGATTTTAAGGTCGGACAAACCGTCCGCCTTCATCAGAAAATAAAGGAGGGCGGAAAGGAGCGCCTGCAGGTGTTTGAAGGTCTGGTCATTAAGCTCAGCAACGGGAGGGGAATTGACGGAACCGTGACGGTTCGTAAGGTGGTGGACGGGGTGGGGGTTGAACGGCTTTTCGCCATACATTCTCCGAATGTCGGTAAAATTCAGATTACCAAGCAGTCGCGGGTGCGTCGAAGCAAGCTCTATTACATGCGCGATCGCAGTGGAAAATCGGCGCGAATGAGGGGCAAGGTATTGGAGGATCAGGTTTTTGAAGCGGATGTAAAAAAGGTGGAGGAAGAGGGAACAGAAGTGAAGGCGGAGTAGATGAAGATTTTTTTTTGCTTCGTGGCAAAGAGTGATAGTATAGAGACAAATGAGGAATCCTACGATGAACATTAAGAGTCCGCACATCACCAGAGAGATGCAGAGGAAGTATTCCGGACATACGGTGATTTCTCTTCATGGAAAAATTCTCGGAATGGATTTAGATGCCATGAAGGCTTTAGAGAAAGCCAAAAAAAAATATCCAACGATCGATGAAGAAGATGAGATGCTTATTTCGCATATTTATGGAGAGATTATCGCGCCGAGTATTTTCGTACGTTAAAGGAAGACCGGAAATAACAGCAAGGGTAGTATCACCCACAGGGGAATCAAGATTCATGGAATTCCTTCTTGATAGTGGCGCTGATATTTCGATGATTTCACAGGCAAAAGCTAGCTTGATCGGCATCAATTACGATGAGCTCAACGTGAGAGAAGAAACAGTTGAGACAGCAAATTACTCCTGTGCCTACACAAAGAAAATTGACCTAGAAATTAAAATTGATGAGAGGAGGATAAAAATCCCTGTATTTATTTCTAAGCAAGAAGTTGGCTGTCTCCTCGGCCGAAGAGGCTTCTTCGATGCCTTCGACATTCTCTTCCAAGAGCGGCTTCATCGCGTTACCCTGATGACACCATGAATGTTGCCATCTTCGGAAATTACGGCGTAAAAAATTTGGGAGACGATCTGATCCTCTCCGGCCTGCTCGCGCAACTTGAGGAACAAGGGTTTACCGCAGTAGTTTTCTGCGGGTTTCCCGAACAAGCCCGCCGGCAGTTTGGCGTCGAAGCTCACCCTTTCTTTCCGGCCGGTATTCGCAGCGCCTGGAAGTGGTTCACTTCAGCTTCTTATCGAGCCGAACTTGGCGACGCCTATCGAGCTCTTCAGAATGCCGACCGAGTCCTGATCGGCGGGGGAGGGATTGTGGTGGATCGCCACTTCAAAGCCGTACTGCTGTGGTGGCGGCAGTTGATGGCGATTCGTAAGAGCGGTAAGCCCTATCAGTTCATCGCCAACTCGCTGGAGCTCCGGCACTGGTGGAGCCGCTGGTTGTTCAAGCCTTATTTAGCCGGAGCGGAGCGAATCACCGTCCGTGACCGGGCCTCTCAGGCCCTGCTCAAGTCTATGAATCTGCCCTCTGAAGTTGTTCCCGATCTGGCCCTGAGGCCGACTCTGGCTTCCTCCGCTCCGGAGAAGAAGATCTGTCTGGCCCTCTGCCGCTGGGGACTCAAGCGTTCTCACCTGGACGCGCTCAGGAGCTTCTGTCAGCAGCTCCAAGACCAGAACTACCAGCTGGTTGGCTTGGCCTTCCAGACCTTCCAAGACGATGATCGCCAGGTCTTCGCCCGGCTGGGTCTGGAGATTCCCGTCAAGTTTGAACTCTCAGAAGTTCTAGCCGAACTCAGCTCCGCTCAACTCCTGATCGGCATGCGCCTGCACTCGCTGATCCTGGCCGAGCACTTTCAAACCCCGACCATTGCCATCGCCTATCAGGACAAGGTTAAACACTTTATGGAGGATCGGGAAAAGGAGAGTCAAGTTCTTCACATCTCGGACATCGATCTGGACAAGCTTCAACAGCTTTTTGAACGACTCCAGGGTTGAGTTAGGCTATGCTAAATCCCGGTATTCAGCAGGAATGATTTTTCATTTTCGCAGCGAGGACATAAAAGCAAGAGGGGAACTAAGCTGGAAAAGTAACGGAAAATTCCGCAGCAAGAAAATGGAAATCGTTCCTGCAGAATAAGTTTTCTCGATTAACATGTTTCCATTTAGCCGAAAAAAAGATCCAAAAATCCTCCGCCGACAAAAGTGGGCCCTGGAGCATCGTCGCGAACCCCGTCTTCGCTTGCGCCAGTTTCTTCGCAGCAAGTGGTGGCTGGTGCTGCTGATCCTCATCAGTTTTTCCGGCGTTATCTACGCGGCCTTTTTTACCCCACTGCTCCTGATCCAATCGGTACAGGTCGGTTCGGATTACAAGGATGTGAATGTGGGCAAGCTGCAGCGAAGAATAGAGACTGAGTTGCTGGGAAAATCGCTGACCTCGGTCAACCTGAGCCAGTTAGAGGCAGATGTGTACGAACAGAACATCGATGTGGCTTCGCTGCTGTGTCGTCGCGACTTTCTCAACCGGGCGGTGGCGTGTAACGCCATCGGCTACGAGCTGGTGGCGGTGATCAAAAGCCGAGGCATGAAATACTACATCAACGAAAACGGCGTGGTCATCGACTATGACAGCCGTAAGCTTGGCCTGCCCATTTTCGATCTGATCTTAAACCCGATCTACAACGAGGGTCTGGGAGTGGTGGAAAAGGAACTTCCACTTGAGGAGGCTTCAGTTGTCGAGCAAGCGCCACCCACGTTGACCGAGCAGGTTCTCAAAAGCCGTCTGGAGGGCCTGTCTCAGGCAAAACCAGAGCAGTCGGCTTTGGAGGAGATTATCGTTCCCGAGGAGGGGGACTTTGGTTTTAGGCTCCATACTTTCATCGAAAAGGGGGCGGTGACGATCGAGGGTCAGGAAATCAAACAGCAGGAAGGATTTCAGGTGGTGGTGGGGGAAAAAATTCTCGATCCGGCGGAGCTCAAAGTGATCCTCACTTCAATCGAAAGGCTGGAAGAGGTGTTGGGGAGAAAAGTCAGTAGAGCCCAGTACGTGCAGGTGGCGGGGGAGTTGGCCATTTCCAGTCAGACGACAGTTGGTTCTGCCGAGACCCCGGGTATAGGCGGGGGGAAGGACCTGGGTGGCGAAGAAGTTGAGGTAGAGGCTTTCGCGGCCCTGCCCGCCCATCTCCGTACGCCACAGAATAATTTGACTCGTTTGGATGAGCAGGAGCGGCAGGCAGGACACGAAGTGACGGTATTGCTGTGGTTGCGCGGTAATCTCGATCAGCAGTTTACCAAGTTGCGGAAGCTCAAGGAGGTGGTCAATTTCGACGAGATTCAGCGAATTGACCTGAGTATAGAGGGGGAGAAGGTGTTTTATCGTTGAGAATAACCCTGAAGTTTGATATAATGAACCGATATCATTGTCGGTTATGCCAAAAAACAAAAAGAAAACGGCGAATCAATTCATTCAGCCCATTCCGGCCTGGGAAGACGGTTCTTTGGCTGAGGAAGACCTGAAGATGATCATCGACGCGATCGAGGAAGTCGACATTCCCCTCGATGACAAGTTCTTCTACCTCTATGCCATCATGAAGGGCGCTTTTACCATGGAGCTTTACGACGAGCTGATGGGAAAGATTGAGAAGGCTCGACAGTTTTGGCAAAAGGAAGTTCGGGATACCGAAAGAGAGCTTAAGGACCTGAACCAGCAACTCGAGTCGCACGATCAAAAAATAGCCGAGCAGGCCGCCTTGGCCCTGGGCCAGATCAAAGCCGGCATTGAGCACGTGGAAGAAAAAACTTTTGCCGAAGCGGAGCGCCGCAAGGTCAGCCTGAAGGAAGAAAAAATAAAAACCATCAAACAAAAATTATCAAAAAAGAATGACCGACTTTAGTCCCAAACATGACGCCACCAACTGGGTCGATTACGTCAACCAGGGTAGCACCAGCGAGCTGAAGCAGGGCGAGGGCATGAAGAATTTGGGCGACCAGATTCGCGGCGTCCGCCGGCTGAGTCTGGAGCAAATTGCCGGAGCTCTGAACAATCGCGACATTCCGGCCGGACTCACCGAGCCCCAAAAGGCCGCCCTCAAAAGTACGTGGGAAACCGAGCTGATGGAAAAGCTGGTCGAAGAAAAGGCCAAGGCCATGCCCGCCGAAGCGCTGGAAAAAATCAGCGCCATCGGATCGGACGATGATGGCCTGGAGGACGTAAAGGCTCATGCCGTGGCCGCGTTTGAGCGAGTCATAGGAGCGCGTAAAGACAGAAATGCCCGAGAAAATGCGGGTAAGAAGGTGAGAAGATTGACTACCCTTGGTCGCAAAACAGCTGACGCAACAGAGGAAGAGCGTCGTAGTACTGGTCGCCATCGTTCCCTTTTCCTAGAAGCTTCCGTCCTGGCGTTGAAAGATTTGAGACTTCCCTCTGATCACCTGGAAGCGCTGGAGAAACTTTTGAGTGAACGACAAAAAATCACGGAACAAATAGAAGATACCGAGGTCCAGCAGAGCGCGGCTCAGGAGCGCCTGGATATTCATGCTCAAAAGGTGGAAAAATTCAAGAGTTTCAGGACAAAACTTACCAAGTGGATAGTAGGTCTGGGAACCTTGGGGCCTGCTCTTCCGGTGATTTTGCCAAAAACCCTTGGGCTTGTGGTTGGTGGGCTGGGGAAAGGCGTGAGCCTGCTAGCCGGTTCAGCCAAGCTTAGCATAGCCAGTGGAAAGGCTTTCTCCTATTTATGGGCTCTTGGTGGTAAGGGTTTTATCGGCTGGGCTGCCATGCCTCATATTGCATTGGCTGGTATAGGTACATATGTGGCTGTGCGTTTGGCTCTTCAGGTTTATAGGAGCAAGAAACTGCAGCACCTGAACTTCTTCACCGAAACGGGCAGGGCGGCTCGACAGCATGGTAAAGCAGTTCGATCGCGAGAGGGTAACAAGATTCCCATTTGGAATCGGATTGAAACTCTCTTTGGAAAAGAACCTACTCGCGTAGGCGGGCTTAAAAGATCCCTCACTTCTGCCGATAAAAAAATCAAAAAGCACATGGAGACCCTGCTCCCCGAACGGTCGGCCTTGGTTTCCCGCTACAAAACTCTCGAATCACACAAGGAGGCCGCTCAGACGCGGCTCACCGAAACGGAGGCGGAAATGGCAAGACTTGAGGGGGCTGGAAGAACATCCGCGCCCGCTTATCAAACCGCTCTTGAAAAAAAGGACCAATATGAAAAGGAAATCGCAGAATATGATCAGCTTCTCCCGCGCCTGGCCCGCGTGCTGGCCGAGTATTCCAAGTGCGACGAAGTACTGGAATCCCACTTGCCGGCCATGGCCACCGAACTGATCAAGGAGCAGCACGGGGTTCCGGATGAAGTCAAAGAACTGATCGGCGATGCCATGCGCAAGGTGGAGGATCAGGTCG
>JAUYKR010000122.1 GCA_030699855.1 bacterium | reverse complement strand
CAAATTGGGCCGCTGTTTGACCGGTTTGACTCAGATACTGCTTAAAGTTATAGACGCGAGGGCCGGAGGCGGGGGCGACAGTTGTTTGTGTTGATTGTGATGTTTGATTTTGATTGCCCGCTACTACAATGTCGACTGAGTTGGTGGAAACGTTGTTTATTAAAGCTCTAATGTAAACACGATGATAGGTGGTTTCCAGATTGCTGGCGGTGCAGGTCACTTTTTCATTCGGCTTGTCGCTATCTTTTACGCAGCTCAGCTTGGAAGAACTGGGGATGAGCCAGGTGGTGTTGCTTGAGGGGCTGGTAAGGTAAACATCGATCTTCTCGCCATTCTGAATCGTTACCGAACTTTTTCCGTCTCCGCGATCGTGGCGGAGAATGTCCAGTTGTTCCGACTGAGCCAGAACCGGCTGAAAGACCATTGTGGAAGCAATGGTGGTGATACTTAGGAGTAGCGAGCAGACTTGAGAGAAACGCATAAAGAAAGAAATAAGAAATAAATAATGATAGCTTGCATGTGAGTACGGACGACTTACCGAAGCGTTACAACATTTTTAGCTTGTAACGATCTTGTCCCGACTTCGTATTAGAAGTTAAGGTTTCTTCTCTTTCTCGCATGTCCACAACGATCTTTCCTCTCCAGTGGACGGGTTTCAGCTTCGGTGATAGGCTGACCCTAGCCAAAAGTGCTGTTATGGACTACGCCGATTTCGAGAACTATTACCATCAGTATAAGCACAAGATCTATTCGTACTTGTATTATCGAAGTGGACGAAATCGCGAATTGGCGGAGGATTTGGCTTCCGAGGTGTTTCTGAAGGCTCTGGATAAGTTTGAAAGCTATCGGGAACATCAGAGCTTTCAGGCCTGGATTTACGCCATCGCCCACAATCATCTGATCGACTTCTTCCGCAAGAATAAAAAAACGGTCGATCTGGAGGAGGTGGAAAACCTGCTGGAATCGAACGCGGATGTCGATCGACCTCTCGAGCAGCGTTTGGCCAGCGAGCAGGTGATGGAGCTGCTCGACCACCTGTCCGATTCCGAGCGGGAGTTAGTGCTCATGCGCTACCACCAGGGACTGTCTCACCAGGAACTGGCGGAGATTCTGGATCGGGCCGAGGGAAACATTCGAGTGATGCTGCACCGGGCTCTGGCGAAAATGAAAAAATATGCGACTCACTCGCTTGCCGCCTTTCTTGTCTTTTTCTTGATTTAATATGAACACCTTTGAATCCCAGATCGAACAGGCCATCCAGCGTTTGCCCGAACGACGACTGTCCTGGATGGCCGATTGGCGCATCAAGCGCCGGCTGAAGAGAAGCGCGGAGGCGCTGAACTCTTCGCCCACTTTCCGAAGCTTCTGGTACTCGCTGGCGATGGTGCCGGTGGCCATGGCTCTGCTTTTGGTCAGCGCGGGAACCTATGCCTTCCAGAGTTCGGCGGTGGTCAGGGGGGACTTCCTGTATCCGGTCAAGACCAGAGTGGAGGCGGTTTTCTATCCGGTGGTCGGGGACTCGGAAGAGCGGGTGGCCTACCATCTCTGGCTGAGCGAACGACGCTACGCGGAGGTCGGTGAGATTTTGCGCAGGAAGAGCCTTCAGCAGAAAAAAGTCGCCTTCATTCCAGCCGCTCGCGCGGCGGAAAGCGAAGAGGACGAACTTGATCGACTTTTGAGAGAGACCCTGGGCGAAGCCCAGAAGAACATGGGAGAAGCTCTTCAGAGTATGAAGGAGATCAAGCAGCCCGAACGTCTTAATGTGGTGAAGGCTCAGGTTCAGGAGACTCTGAACAAGCAAAAGAAGGTGATCCAGGCGGCGGCTCCGGTTCTCAAGGCAGTAAAGGTACAGGCAGTGGAGGTAGTGAGTGACGAAAGTCTAAAAAAGGCAGAAGCGGTTCAGCCTGTGTCTGTACCGTATGAGATGGAACTGACGGTTGTTCCGGCTGAGGTTCCTCAGCCAAAGCCAGCCAGTGATTTAGAAGAGCTCGTGTCGGCTCAAATCGCCGAACAGGAGTTATTGCTCCAGCAAATCGTGAGCGAGGTGGAAGTAGCCGAAGTCATGAGGCTGGAAGTAGAAGCGGCGGAAGCAGAAGTCGCGGCACTCCTTCAGGAGGAAGTGATGGTTCAGGATGATGTGGTAGAGGAGCGAACATCTGTGCCGGTTATTGCCGCTCGCAGTTCTCAGGTCCCTGTTCCAGAAGACGAGCGGGGCGCCGAACTCAGCCTGCTTGAGCGGCATGACTTCTCAGTGGGCTCGGAACGAGCTCTCCTGGAAGCTCAGGGAGAAATAGCTTCCGGCCAGGTGTCGACCTTTGAAGAACTTCTCTCCGAGCCAGCTTCCACTCCAGCGCCCAAGAAGAGCAAGTGCGAGGCGGAGGCCGAACAAAAATGCCAAAAGGAAGAACCCTGTTTCAGGACTGTCCTCAACCAGTGTGAGGAAAGGGAAAATCAAAAGAAATCTCAAGCGGGGCCGATCCAGTTCGAGATACCGCTTGAGGGTGATTCTCAGCCGGCTCCAGTCAATCCGGAATTGAACCAGGAGCGGGGACTGCTCGAGCAGCATTAGGCAAACAAGGCGTGGTTTTCTTCCAGCCACCTTTCGGCGTCGATGGCTGCCGCGCAGCCCATACCGGCCGCTGTCACTGCCTGCTTGTAGCGGTGGTCTTTCACATCGCCGCTGACGAACACGCCGGGGACGGATGACATGCTGTGCTCGCTGGTTTTTACGTAGCCTTTGTCGTCGAGTTCGACTTGTCCCAAAAATATCTTGGTGGCCGGGTTGTGGCCGATGGCCACGAAGGCTCCTTGAACCTTCAGCTCAGACGTCGCTCCGGTTTTGAGATCCTTGAGTTTGAGTCCTTGCAGGGCTTTGTCTCCAAGGTACTGTTCCACTGTTGTGTCCCAGATGAACTCAATCTTGGGGTTATCAAAAGCCCGCTGTTGCATGATCTTGCTGGCCCGCAGCTCGTGGCGGCGGTGGATGACAATAACTTTGTTAGCGAACTTGGTGAGGAAGGTGGCTTCCTCCATGGCGGTGTCGCCGCCGCCGATGACGGCGACGTCCTTACCTTTGAAGAAAAATCCGTCGCAGGTGGCGCAGGCGGATACGCCCTTGCTCTGAAACTCCTTTTCCCCAGGGACACCCAGCCAGCTGGCTGTGGCGCCGGTGGCGATGATGACGGTCTTGGCCTGGTATTCGGTTTCGCTCACGTATACTTTCTTCACGATTCCGGAAAAATCGACCCTGGTGGCGTCCTTGCTCACGTATTCGGTGCCAAAGCGCTCGGCTTGTTTCCTGAACAATTTCATCATTTCCGGTCCGGTGACTCCTTCCGGAAAGCCGGGATAGTTTTCCACTTCCGTGGTGAGCATCAGTTGCCCACCGGGCTGGGTGCCCTCGATGCAAAGGACCTTCATATTCGCCCTGGCATTGTAGATGGCGGCGGTGAGGCCGGCGGGGCCGGAGCCGATGATGATGGAGTCGTAGAGCATGGTGAATGATCCTAATCAGCGGTGAAGAGGATAGAGGAGAAAGTGGGGGGAGTCTAGGCGAGCGTAGCTGTCATTATGATTCTTCGCTATCAGGATCTGAACCTGCTTCGGCCAGCAATACTAGCTCTCCATCTTCGCTAGGATGATCACTCAAATGACCCCCTAGTTGTTTTACCACCTCGTCTAATCCGGGGCGCTGAGCATGATCACGATGCGTCATATTCTGGATCAAGATGCTAATGGGTTGCTGAAGCTGCTGAGCTGTGGAAAAGCTACCCATAACTGCTCGGGAAAGTCTTGTGGAAGCGGCCCTTGCTAATCTAGCAACAGGGCCGGATTTTGGACGTGTTCCCGTGTGGCCGAAGTTCCAGAGGTCCTTCAGAAGTTGTCCCAATGCGTAGGTATCGGTAGCGGCAGTTCCAATTCCGTTTTTTTCCTGCTCTGGCGCGCGATAACGAGATTTCGTATCTTGGCGAAGGCCAGCGGAAAAGTCGGCTACCGCGAGGTTCTCGGGATTGGGGAGCTCGCTTTTTTCCCGAAAGAGGATCTTATCCGGACTGAGGTTTCCATGCACCAGTTCTTGTCCATGAGCGAAGCGAATGGCCTCAGCGACCCGCAGAAAGATCCGCAGGGCGGTGATGCCGTCAAAATCATCTGGTTTTTTGCCTTCCATGAAGGTTGCCAGACTGCCGCCCGGGCACCATTCCATCTCGATAAGATCATCCTTTACGGTGAGGATCCGAATGAGCTGCGGGTGGGCCGATTCGCTTTCGGTTTGAGCTTCTTGAAGCCTTCTGGCCGCCGCCACTTTGGCGGCGAAAACTTCTCGGCGCCCTTCCGAAGCTGCTCTCCTTAATACTCTGCTGACGGTGAAGACGCGCCTTTCAGTGTCGTAAGTTTTAGTGACTTTTTCGTTAGTGTCTCCGCTGAGTTCTTCCGCTTGTTCCCGCACGCGACCGAGAACTGTTCTCGTTCCAACTGCTACTTTTGGTGGAGCGGTGTGAGCGATGGTTGCTTGCCAATCTGGAGCTACAGATATCGGAGTGACAGATGGGGGCTCAAGCAGGGCGATGATGCGATCGAGGGTACTGATGATGATTGCCAGATCTACGCCCATGATTCCAGCCAGTCTTTGCCGAGTGTCTTGGAGGGTATCCAGAAGTTCCGCATTCTCCTCTAGAGCTGGTCTGGACGCTGGGATTGCTTCCCTTAATACTCTGAGAGCGGTAACGGCCGCCATATGCTTCAGGCCCACCCCTTCGGCACCGATGTTTTGAGCGGTGGTTTTAATCAGTCCCTTGTCGCCGTCGAGGAGTTCGCGTAAAAATTCCAGGTGGGCCTGTACTTGGTCTGCCGTGGAGGGTCTTCGCAGTTTGTCGCCGGTGTCGGTTAGGCGTTCGGCCATGGAATTCAAAAGTATTCAGGTGACGGGTAGGCTTTTCGGCGTTTTTTTCTGCGGATGGCCAGGAGGGTGACGAGAGAAGGACCGTTTTCTGCCTCTGCTTTTACTCTTCTCCCCGGATTTGCCGGCATCAGGTAGTGGAAGCGGGGTCTTTCCGTCTGTCCTTCTCCTGGGATTGGTACTGCCGCCAGCATACAGAGTCGGCCGTCGTCTGCTTGGTAGAGGAGGTCCTGGATGAGAAGAATTTTTCCTCCTTCCGGACGGTTGTCGATGGTGCCGGGTTGTAAATTTGCCAGGGGCGGTCTGAGCGTTATTTCCCAGTCTGGCAGCATGTTTTCCGGAAATTTATCTCCCAAAATTTCTCTCAGGATTTGCTGCTTCGTTTCTTCATCCAGAGCATCGAGCATGGAAATAGCCTGGAGGTAGCTCAGGTATCGTTGAGGGGTTTCCGTGGGCAGAGAAACTTTTTTCCGTGTTGCTGCCTTGTAGACGAGGTCGAAGAGCCCTCCTTCGGGTACGCGGAGCGTGCATTCCAGCAGGAGGGTTTCCGGTTGCTGTATGGGAGGAAGCCCTGTTTCCCCTTCCGAAATGAGCCGTCGGTGCAGCCAGGCCAGGAGCAGCTCGTCCTGTTGGGATTCAGTCTGGTCCGGATTTGGAAATCGCCTTGTTGATCCCTTGGGAAGGCGAAGACAGGGGAAAATCAGTCCTTCGTGTTTCATATTTTTCCAGATCTCTGCTCTTTTACTGGATATTTCGGCAAGTACTTCTTGTCTTCTCGAACTACTTGGGAAGAGCAGCCGAGGTTTGTCCTGGATTAGATCCATTCTCCAGTCCGGACTTCCGGGTGGTTTTGAAAGTCTTCCAAGGTTCCTTATTTCCCTTTCCCTTCTTAGATTCGCCAATTCTTTTGAGATTCTATCAAATTGGTGGGGAATTGTTATGGCTGCTTTTAGTTTCGCCAGCGTTAGTCCACGCCTGCTGAGATTCTCCTCTGTTGGGAGAATTTCTTCATCGAGTTTTCTGCCGATGTAGGCTGTTGTGGTGCGAGGCCCTCTTCTTGCTGGGGGTTCTTCATCATCTCCAAGATCATCAGCTATTTCGCCAATGACTTGGGCAATAGCGGTCCCTATGTTTTTGATTTCTTCGGGCGGATCTTCCCCATCCCGTATCCAGCGTTCGATTTCACTGTCTTCAAATATGCCAATTTCGGGAAGAAGGCTCTTTAATTTCTC
>JAUYKR010000115.1 GCA_030699855.1 bacterium | reverse complement strand
CAAAGGGTCCAAACTCGGTTTCCAACTGTGATTGTGCAACTTTTGTGATCATATCGGCAGGTGCTGAAGAAGGTCTTCGATGGAAATGATTTTCAAACCGTGCTTCTCCTTAAAACCAAGGAGTTGATCCCGCCGCATCATCTCGCCGTCTTCGCCGATGATTTCGCAAATAACTCCGACCGGATTGAGATCCGCCAGTTTGAGCAGTTCGATCGTGGCTTCGGTATGACCTTTACGATCTTTTAATCCCCCTGGTTCAGCCACCAGGGGAAACAAGTGTCCCGGACAAACAAAATCTTCTTCGACCGCCAAATCATCGGCCAGAGCTTGAATGGTTTTGGAACGATCGGAAGCGGAGATACCGGTGGTTGTCCCCGCCTTGAGGTCGCAGGAGACCGTAAATTTGCAGTGCATTCTTTCCTCATTCTTGCGCACCATCAGAGGGAAGCTCAGCTTCATCGCTCGGTGCATGTCCATGGGCACGCAGACCATGCCCTTACCGTGGGTGATCATAAAGTTGACATCTTGCGGCCGACAAAACTGAGCGGCCATCACCAGATCACCCTCGTTCTCCCGATCCTCATCGTCGACCACCACCAGCATTTTGCCGGCCTTGAGGTCTTGAAGCGCACTGTGAATAGAGTCAAACATATCATCAGCTTAATTTTTCCAGCCAGTCAAGCGCCACAGTTGCCGCCGCCCGCCCCTTGTTCCCCCTCCCACAGCTACGCTCCTGAGCATCTTTTTCATTCTCAGTCGCGATCACTTCGTAGACCACGGGAATATCCTCACGCAAACTCACATCCATACAGCCTCGAGCGCATTCCTGAACGACTGAGTCGTAGTGCTGAGTTTTGCCCTTGATCACACAGCCGAGAGCGATGATCACGTCACACTGCTTTTCCCTCGCAAGCTGTTGTACCCGCAAAGGAATTTCCCATGCTCCCGGAACTCGGTGAACTTTCCACTGAACACTTGAATATTCCCGCAAGACTTCTTCACAGCCCCTCAGTAATCCGTCAGCAATCTCTCGATTGAAGTCAGCCAGAATGATCACAACCCGGCCGGAAACCCCATCGTGAACGTCTTTTGTCGTCTGGACTGTTCTCATGCCATATTCTAAAAAATCACGGAAACAGCATATCACCACTTCTTCTCTGGATAAACAAGCATCCATACGATATACTGCACTCCACTCAAATACACCCCCCATGAGACTTTTGACGCCAGATCACGACAAGGAACTGTCCTCCGCAGAACTGAACTTTCTCGCATCATTTGAGAATATCATCAGAACAGAGTTTCCCTGGACGCCCTGGCTACTCTATCGCCTCAATGCTGGAAAAAAACACTGCCTGCAAACGAGAAAAGATATTCTGGCCTGCCTTCTCCGACTCTCTCCACATGAATTCACGGCCATTACTGCCAAAACTCTCGACCTGCCGATAACATTTACCCTTCGTCAACAAAGTCAGCCAGACAGTGGGGATTATAGCGCCCTTGCCCACCTCAGAGATCTGAGTGAAAAACCAAAAGGAGATGATCCAGGGGAAAGAAGAGCACATGCAAAAATATCAGAGTATGCCAGGGAAAAGGCAGAGATTAGAGAAAGGCTTCGAATACGGCACTCTAAAATTCGGGACGCCTTATACCACGGAACAGACGCTCTTATTCAGGATCACCTCGACGGGGGAGAGGCGCCTTTCACGGATCAGGAACTTTCTCATCTCTTCGGCCTCAGCACAGCTGTCATCGCTCGTTTCATTGAAGGCGTGCGCAGTGCCATCGACTTCCTGTCCCATGCTGAAAAATCTTTTCCCGAACTCAACAGGGGGGAGAAGAAACAGTATCGAACCATCGTGGCTCCTCTTGGTCACTATCGCCGCGAAGAAGGGTTTCTGGTCGCACTCGCCTACAAAGATCTGCTGATTTCAAAAGAGGCCGCAGCCTATTACTTCGGGGTAAAAATAGAGGCCATAGGACAGGCTGTCAAAAGAGCCCTGACACACGTAGGCCGGTCAGATGAATCGAAAAGGAAGCGGATTCGCGACAATGAGGTCATAAACCCCTCGGAAGTACGGGCAATAAGAGAGTATAAAACCAGAAAGTTGGGAGGGTATGGGCTGACTAAAGCTTTAGGCACCAAAGACTTTCGGGCAGCCGAAAAAAAGATGGCCCGTATCATCGCCAATCAGCCCGATTCCTTTAGTGACTGTCCTAGGGTGCGCCCCAAAAGCTGTAGCCTGGATCCGGAAGAAAAAATAAAAGCCGCCCGCAGGTACTATGCGGGAAGCCGTGATGATGAAGAGCTAAGGGAAGAACTGATGGATCTCTTTAGTTGCCCTACGATCGGCTCGCTCCGAACAACCGTATATCGAGTAAGAAGGGAAAATAGCGGAAGGTTTAATGACCTTCCGAATACGCAGCTCAAAAAAGGAGCAAAGCAAAGATTTATTCCGGCCGTGAGGGAGTACCTAACGGATAGTGCAACGCAACTCGGGCACATTATGGCAAGGCTGGAGTGTAGAACAGCAAAAACAGCCCACGCGAGAGTACGCCTGGTTCTGGCGGCCTATCCCGAAAGCTTTAAGAATCTGGAAAGAGTCAGATTTATGGAAAGCTAAACGAGGACGGGAGAGGAAGACACCGGAGAGCCAGGTGTCATCAGCTTCTCCACATACTTGGCCAGCACGTCCACTTCCACATGGAGTTTGGAGCCAGGCTGCTTGGTGTGAAGATTCGTCATTCGCCAGCTATGAGGAATGATACCAACTGTGGTCTGGTCTCCGACAGTCGAAATCACCGTCAGCGAGATGCCATCGAGGCAAATACTGCCTTTTTGAACAATATATTTACTCAGATGTAATGGGATCTGCAAAGTCAAAATCCTGGATTCATCTTCGTGATCTTTGATCTCGGTGATTCTGGCGATTCCATCCACGTGCCCCTGGACAAAGTGCCCGTCAAGACTACCATCGGCCCTCATGGCCCGCTCCACATTCACCAGGTCGCCTTTTTTAAGCTCAGCCAAATAGCTGAGCTGCCTGGTTTCTTCCATCATCTCCACCGCGAAGCCCTTGTCATCGACCGCCACCACCGTCAAACAGACTCCGCTGCAGGCCACACTCTGGCCAATCTTGAGTTCTGAGGCAAAGGGAACATCAAGCCAGAAAATATTTCCGGTCAGCTCCTCCTCGAGCCCGAGTCCCGGCCTCGGAGCCGAGAGCCGAATGGGTGCAGTGGTTTCGATGATGCCGGTGAACATTAGCTTTCGGTAAAAACAACATTGATTTGGTGCCGCACTCTTAAACTCAAAGCCACTGGACAATTTTCCGCCAATTCTCTCACCTCAGCCTGATGATCTCCGTCAACCCCAGATACTGCAATATCAACTTGGAGTGGATGTTCCGCTCCCGCATATCGGTCCACTCTTACTACAGCACGAGCCTCTGTCACTCCTCCCTTCAGGGCCATGACCGTCAAGGCGCAGCTCGCCAGAGCGGCGCCTAAAACCTGAAGGATGTCTGGAACTACCGTCTTCGTCATATCATAAGTTCCATCTGGATCATCAACCTGAAAAGAAGTTCCTGACGGGACATGAGTGACTCTAATAGGATTTCGATGATCTGCATCAATTTCAATTTCAGCAACATCTTTGTCCTGCCGTTCAATCGTTCTCACCGGCTCCCCAAGAACAATCGCCTCACTCTCCAATCGGAGTGCTTCTGCTACAGCACTCCTCCCGGCATCTCGCACAACATCGAAAGGTTTATGTGGCAAACAAAAACCCAATGAATCTAAACACACGCCTTCAATACGCCGAGGGGAATCAAGATAAGGAATTCTACGCAACCTAGCTTTACTTCCAAAAACGGCAGCTCCGCTTGCAGTGCTTTGCATCTCCGTAAAAGCAGCCGCAGCGGCAGCCGAAGCGGCCATTTGGGTCGGAGAAAAAGCGGATCCTCCGAAATCACCGTATACTCCTGCAGGAACATCCGTTCCGATTTTAGTTTCTACGCCCTTAAATGCAATGATGGTTTTATATTCTTGTCCCAGAGTTACTTCCACATCGGGAGGGGTAGTTTCAGACATATTGTGAGATGAGGGATGTAAAAACCCCCTTGAGAGAGCAATTCTATCAGAAAGTACCGAAAAACTAGCACGAAATCTGCCTGAACACTTCTTCAAGACTCTCAAACACGAAGTCCGGCTCCGCCGCCAACAGACGCTCCTTTGGGCTGGAGCCACCTAAAACTGCAATTGTTCTCACTCCAGCCAGCTTGCCGGCACGAATGTCGTGCTCGCTGTCGCCCACGAACACCACCTGATCGGAAGGCTCGACTCCAAGCCTGCGGCAGCATTCCAGCACCGGCTCGGGGCTGGGTTTTTGGAAGGGAATGGAATCAGCACAGACCACGTGATCGAAGTTGAAATACTCGTGCAGTCCGGTGGCGTCGAACAGACCCTGCGCCTCGTAGATCTTGTTGCCTGTCACCACCCCAATGGGGAGCTCCCGAGCCTTAACCCAATCCAACAATTCCTTGGCGCCGGAAACCAGACTGATCTGGGTTTTGACGTATTTGGGAAAGTTTTCTTCGTAGCGCTCCAGAGCCTCGTCCAGCTTTCCCTCGGGAATCCAGGGTACAAGGGTATTCATCAAACCTCGCCCGAAAGAAGCCCGCAGCTCGGTTTCGTTGGTCACTTCTCCACCCACCTCTTTTGCGGTCACTTTCATACAGTCCACCACACCCTTCATGGAATCGACAAGGGTACCATCGAGGTCGAACAGCCAGGCATGGAAGGGGGGAAGTGACATCGGCCAAAATGCAAAAGCTTGGCCAGTATAGCACAAAAAGGCTTTGCTACGGCTAAAAAATGGCCTATAATGCCGTCTCATTTTTGCCATGAAGAAACACTTCTCAGAAGTTGGAGTGGCCTGGGATAATACAGTCCACGGAGAAGACGCGGCTCTGCTGGATCTAAATCGAGGCGTAGCTGGGGTTATTGATGGAACCTCGGCGGCAAAATTCCGCGGCATCATTGTCGCCCGTGCGCTTAGGAGAATAATGGAGCGTGGACTGACTCTTCGAAAAGCCATTGAAGAAGTAGTAAAGCGTCAGAAGTATGAAGCCACCTTTGCCGGCTTTCAGCGAACAGAAACAGGGATAGCTATAGCATCTATCGGCGACAGCCGCTTGTATCATATCGACCGCGATCGAGAGACCGCGACAAGACTCGCTCCACCTCACACGCTCTTTCGGCAGGATGTTCGACCACACCTGGACCTCAGCCCGGAACTGGAAGAAGAAGATCCGGAATTTGAAACCTGGCTCCTGGACGGTATGAAAAATCTGGACGGTGGGAAGGAAATCGCCGTACACTTTGCCATCTTGAGGATGATGAACTACGTCCTGAAAGAACAAGGATTTAGACCGTTGTCACTTGGAGGATTGTTCCAGGGCTTTCTCCGGGATGCGGAAAAGCGAGAACAACTGATTTCCAGACTGCAGATAAATCGAAACGAAATTGAAGAAATCCTCCGGGAAATCAGGCTGACCGGATCCAGCCCGCTCCTGATTCTGGAAGTCTGCATCACACTCTGCAGTTGGCAAAGCTACAATCTTGCCTCGGCACCGGAAAGGAAAGCAGACTATCAAAGCGACCTGGAAGTGCGATGCGGAGACCTCATTGTCTGCTGTACCGACGGTATAGCTGGCGCCAGAGAGCAAATCCTGGCAGCAATTCGTAGATCCAGAAGCCTGAAACAGGCGGCTAGAAAGCTCCTTCGAGAGTCACCCGGATTTGACGATGCGACGGTCGTGATAGCAGAAATAAGCTAATGGCAAAACTGAAACTTTTCAGACTATAATAACCTCATGCAGGCAGGCCTCTCCGAGGCAAATCCAATCATAAGCACCTTCGAAATGATGAAAAAAATCCTCGCATCATTCCTCATCGGGTTGATGAGCCTCCTGGCACCTTCGGCTCAAGCTTCATTCGGAGATCTACCGGAATACTCTACCTACTCCCCCGCCATCAACTACCTCAAGGATAGGGGTATCCTGGAAGGATATGAAGACAACACCGTTCGGCCAAACAGCCGCATCAACCGGGCTGAACTCGTCAAGCTCGTCGTTGAAGACTTAGACCTACCTCCCGCCAGCACCCCCTATGGATGCTTCTCTGATGTCAAGGACGAATGGTTTGCCCCAGCAATTTGCAGTGCTAAGGAACAGGGCATCGTTCAAGGACTTCCCAACGGTTCCTTCGAACCGGGACGTCATGTGAACCGAGTCGAAGCTCTAAAAATTATTCTCGAAGCTACCGGACTGGAACTGATAACAAGAAGGAACATTCAGGAGATTTACCCTGATGTCCCCGCCGACAGTTGGTTTGCGGCCTATGTGAGCACCGCGAAACAAGGCAATTACCTCAGCCTGTACTCTGGCTTTCTTCATCCCGGAGACCCCGTCACTCGCGGAGAAATCAGTGATATCTTGTACCGAATCCTCATCACTCAAGACCAGAATGCCACCAGCTTCAAAAGCTCATTCGGAGCAGGCGTCATAAGCCTTCCCGCAAACGCGGACCCCGTGCTAAAAGGTGGCATTTCCGAAGCCCTCTACCAAGAACTTCAGCTCTATGCCCTCGATCATATCAATCAGCTCCGAGCCGAAAACGGGAAAGGGCCACTCAGGCTCAACCCACTCCTCAACGACATTGCCTTCGCCCACAGTCAAGATATGGCGCTTCACATCCGCGAGATGTCTCATGGCGGATCTGTGGGTGAAACAGCCCACGACCGCATCAAGCGTGGACAAGTCCCCAACCAAACTGGAACAGCACTCATCACCATCTCTCATCCAGAAAATATCGGCTGGAGCGGAGAGAACATTGGGAAGAATAATCGAGGCCAGGCCAGCACAGAATCACTTCGGCAGGCTATTCTCAGCATTCACGCCTTCTTCATGGCCGAAGCTCCGGACGAACCCAATCACCGCACCACCATGCTCAGTACCCTGTACCCTTTTTCGGAAATCGGCATAGGATTGTACCTGGATGATGATCAGAACCTCTGGATCACGGAAGATTTTATTTCGATTCAAGGGGAAAGCCTGTAAAATAACAGCCATGCAAAAAAAACTTTACCATCTCCTCCTCCAGGCCGGCCTCTCCGAGGCCGACACAGCGGTGTACTTGGAGCTCCTGAAATGCCCTGCGATCACCAAGTGGGAACTGGTAGGGCGAACCCGGTTAAATAGAAATACCGTCTATCGGGCTTTCGACAAACTTGAACAGCTCAAGATGATCAAAAGAGTTGAACAAGTTTACAAGGCCAACACTCTTTCCGGACTGGTGGCCGAGCTGTATCGACAGCGACGGAACAAGGGGAAGCTTGCGCAGCGCATTGAAGCCATTGCTCCTTATTTGCGAATGCCATCGGAGGCCATTCAGGATATTCAGACCCTCATAACCATCGAGCAAATTCAGGAAGCCTTCCTGGAAGGTGCTCAGCGGAAGTTTGACTGGAGTCTCGACTTCGGCGACCTGGAAAACTTCGCCCCTCATGTCGGCGGTTTAAGGCTTCCAATTGAATTCCAAAAACGCCGAGCCAGACACGCCCGCGCCAAAGCCATCATGACCACCTTCGGCAAGATTACCGAATATTTTTGTACCAGAGAATCGAAACAAGATTACCAAAACACCATCCTCCGCCTTCCCATGAGCTATCAATACCAGCTGGTTGATTTCGACAGTGATACCGACTACGTCCTCTTCCATCAGTTTCAACCCGGGAAGGATCTGACATCGGTTCTGATCAAATCCCGACTGGTGGCGGATTTTCAACGGGCACAATTCAGAAGTTTTTCTCAACTTCTTGAGAAGTAGGAAGCCATAAAACAACTCAGAACACTCAAAGAAATCGGTAAAGAAAAAGGAGTGGCTAAAAATTAGACCGATTTTTTCTTTAGGATACAATGGAGAATAGTTTTTCAACTCCCATGTCCAAAACCTGCCGCACATGCCAAACCGTTTTTGAAGTGACGGAATCCGACTTGGCCTTTCTGAAAAAAGTCAGCCCAATCATCGCCGGAAAGCGCTACGACATTCCCACCCCCACTCTGTGCCCAGAGTGCCGGCTGCAGCGACGCATGGCCTGGCGGAATGACCGAAATCTGTACAGTCGGACCTGCGACTTCAGTGGAGAAAAAATCATCTCTATGTTCCGGCCTGATCCAAAAGTGAAGGTCTACAAGTCCGACATCTGGTGGGGAGATGGATATGATGCCAGAACCTTTGGCCGCGACTATGACTTCAGTCGCTCCTTCTTTGAGCAGCTCAACGAGCTGATTCAAACGGTGCCATGGCCAAGTTTAGCCGCGCCAGACTGCGAAAATTCACCCTATGTGAACTATGCTTACAAAAATCAGAACTGTCACCTCTGCTTTGCCGGAAATTTTTTGCAAGACAGCTACTACTGCTACAACGGTGAAAATTCCCGCGACTGCTGCGACTGTCTGTTTATCAATGACTGCGAAAATTGCTATGAACTGGTTCATTGCGAGAACTGTTACAACACCAAGTTCGCGGTGAATTCAAAAAACTGTTCCGAGTCCTGGTTCCTCCAGGATTGTCGGAGCCTGAAGAATTGTCTGCTCTGCTTCAACCTGGAACACCAGGAGTATCACATTTTGAACCAGCCCTACTCGAAAGAAGAATATCAACGGAAACTCAAAGAGTACCGGCTCGATACCCACCAAGGGCTGGAACGAGCTAAAAAAATATTTCTCGATCAGCGGCAGACTCATGAACGGCGCCCCGATCAAAACTTCATGACCGAGGACTGCTCAGGCGAATACCTCAATCAATCGAAAAACTGTCAGCAATGCTACATCCTGCAAAAGCAAGGGGAGGATTGTAAATATGCCTTCAATGGCTTTCCGCGGATAAAAGACGCCATGGATATTTTCTTCTGCGGGGAGGATGCCGAACTCATCTACGAATCCGTGGCCACCGGAGGAACTGGGCAGCGATTACTCTTCAACAACGGAGTTGTATTAGGGGTCGAAAATGTCCTCTACTCCATCTGGGCCGTGGGCTGCAAAGACTGCTTTGGCTGCGTGAACCTGAGAAAGGGGCAGTACTGTATTTTGAATAAACAGTACTCGAAAACGGAGTACGAGAAGCTGGTTCCAAAAATTATCGAACACATGAAAAACTCCTCGGCTAGCGCCGAATGGGGAGAGTTTCCAGACGCGAAGTATTCCCCCTTTGGCTACAACGAAACCAGCGCCCAGGAAAATTTTCCTCTGGAAAAAGAACAAGCGCAAAAACAAGGATTCAATTGGTCCGATTATCAATCCCCACTCCCGAAAGTGGAGAAAACTCTTCCCGCCAGCCGTTTGCCAGAAGCCGTGAAAGACATTCCTGACGATGTCCTTAATTGGGCTATTCTTTGCGAAGAAACACAGAGACCGTACAAAATAGTTGCACAGGAATTGAGGTTCTACCGAAAACACCAGCTTCCCCTGCCCCGCAGGCATCCGGATGTTAGACATAACGAGCGATTAAAGTTGAGAAACCCACGAACAAAGTGGAAGTAATTCCATAGTACGGAGGTGGGTATTTGAATTTCTTACTGCGGAGACCCATAACCTGCCCCTGGTTAACAAGCCCGGAGTTACATTGGCGACTGCGCTTCGCTTGTAACTCCCAGGCCCACGGGTCCTCGTTTCGAAATTCAAATACCCACCTCCGTACAAAAAATGATACAATCAACCCAACTCTCCTTCCTGGATGATCTCCCCCTTCGCCATCGGCCTGGTCGGATCACTGGTACTGGTTACCGGCTCTGCTCTACCCACCAGAGCGGTTAAGAAAGCCTACAAGGCCCCGCAAAATTGGCTGTTCGCCATCGGCGGCTTGTTGATGCTGACCTATTCAAGTCTGAATTATCTGAATGGCGGACCCATTTTCTTTGTCTTCCTTCAGGCACTGGTGAATATCGCCAGTATCCTGATGATGTTCGACGTCCCCGACAACATTGATACTCCGATCGTAAGCGGAGTAGGAATCCTCCTCATCGCTTGGTCCCTGACCCTGTTTGAAGGCTACAACACTCTCATTTTTATCATCGGACTTATCGGCATCGGCCTGGGCTACACCATGAACACGGGCACCTTTAAAAGAAGCACGGCTTTGGCCATCGGCAGCGCCCTGATCGCCACCTACAGCTATCTGGAGGTCGACTGGATCTTCTTCTGGCTCAATGTGTTC
>JAUYKR010000112.1 GCA_030699855.1 bacterium | reverse complement strand
ATGCTTGGAGCCAAGGCCGGAAGGGTAGCCATCACCGGTAAAGCGGAAGGAGAAGGGACCTACCTTGAGCATGATGGCATTCTTGTGGCTGGAGATGAGCAGAGATTTAAACTCATCGCTGAGCTCGATCATCATGGCCGGCATACCGAGGGCTTGATGCGATACAAGGGCATCTTGAAAGACAAAAGTTACTCCGATCTCGACGGGCTGATTCGAGTGGGGAGAAATGCCGCGAAGTCCAGTTCCCGCCTGGAGGAGCACACGCTATTGCTCAGCGAGCAGGCGCGCTGCGACGCGCTTCCGGCTTTGGATATTCAAACCAATGACGTGCAGGTGTCTCACTCCGCCTCCGTATCGCAGGCGGATTCGGAACGAATATTTTACCTGATGAGCCGAGGCCTCTCCAAAGACCAGGCCCGACAATTGCTTGTCGAAGGTTTTTTTGAAAATATTCTTCAGGTCATTCAAAATCCGGCCTGGTACGAACAGGTTAAGGCCTTAATTGAGGCCAAGCTCTCTCAAACCCCATCGGTATGATAGACCTTCACAACATCCGCAAAGATTTTCCTATCCTGGAGTCGGGCCAGCTCGCCTATCTAGATAGCAGTAATACCAGCCTGACCCCGCTTCAGGTAACTCAGGCGATGGATGCTTATTATCACCAGTATAACGCGAACATCCATCGAGCAGTTTACCCGATTGCCGAACGGGCCACGGAGGAATATGAAAACGCCCGTGAGAAACTTCGAGCATTCATCGGCGCCGAAAGCGTTCAGGAGCTTGTTTTCACCCGCAATGCTACCGAAGCCATCAATCTGGTCGCGCGAACCTGGGGAACTAAGAATCTCGGCGAAGGAGACTTGGTGGTGCTATCAATTATGGAACACCACAGCAATATCGTGCCCTGGCAGATGCTCCAGGTCGAAAAGAAATTTCAAATCCACTTTGTCTCCCTGACCGAAGAGGGAAGGTTGGACATGTCTGATCTCAAAAAAGTCCTTGAATCCGGTCGAGTGAAGTTGGTCGCCCTCAGTCACAAGTCCAATGTGCTTGGGGTAGAAAATCCCGTTCAGACAATCGTCCAGCTCGCCCACGAAGTGGGCGCCAAGGTGCTTCTGGACGGATCTCAGGCGGTTCCACACCTTCCAGTGGATGTGCGGGAAATCGGTTCAGACTTCTACGCCTTTACCGGCCACAAGATGTGCGGTCCGACTGGCATTGGCGTACTCTACGCCAAGCGGAAACTTCTCGAAGCTATGCCACCTTTCCTCGGCGGTGGTGAAATGATTCGAACGGTAGAAACCTCCGGAAGCACCTGGAACGACTTGCCCT
The DNA here is from genome assembly GCA_030699855.1 of bacterium. Lineage (GTDB taxonomy): Bacteria > Patescibacteriota > Gracilibacteria > JAUYGZ01 > JAUYGZ01 > JAUYKR01. The sequence goes on along the minus strand of JAUYKR010000112.1, from coordinate 2,873 downwards.
ATAAATTTGAAGCCGGAACGCAGAATATAGCCGGAGCTATCGGTCTGGGAGCTGCCGTTGATTATTTACAGCGCCTTGATATGAAGAATATACAGAAGTATGAGCAACAACTTCTTCAGCTAGCTCTCCAAAAGCTCCAGCAGGTAAAGGGACTCAGAATATTTGGGCCACTTGATACAAAGGAAAGAGGCGCAGCAGTTTCTTTCGAGCTCAAGGGTATCCACCCTCATGATCTTGCGACTATTTTGGGAGAAAGGGGAGTCTGTGTCCGGGCCGGACACCACTGTGCCATGCCGTTGATGAAGCACCTCCAGGTTCCGGCCACCACTCGCATGAGTCTTTATTTCTACAATACCGAGGAAGAGATAGATCGACTTATCAGAGGTATTGAAGAGGCAAGAAGACTTTTTTCTTAAATTCTCGTGAGCAATATCTACCTCGACAACATTATTGATCTCTACAAAAACCCTCTCAACGCGGGCCAGCTCGACCAAGCTTCGGTCAGCTATCGCGCTTATAATCCGCTCTGCGGAGACGAAGTAACGGTTGATTTGCTCATTGAAGACGATACCATCATTGACGTCCGCCAAAGGGGCAACGGCTGTGCCATCAGCCAAGCTTCAATCTCTCTTCTTACCGAAGAAGTAAAAGGAAAAAGTCTCGATGAGGTGATGGCCATCCGGCCGAATGAGGTGGTGGAGATGCTCGGCATCGAGCTGAGCCCGGTTCGACTCAAGTGTGCCCTGCTTGGCTTGGAGGCGCTGCATCAGGCCATCGGAAAATATATGAATAACTTAAAATCTCAATGACTGATCTTCCCGCCGTTCACAAAAATATGCTTATCGGAGAAGTCGTCGAGCTCTTCCCGGAAGCCACTGACATTATGCTCAGCTACGGGCTCCATTGCGTGGGCTGTCATGCTAATGCTTTCGAAACCCTTGAACAGGGTATGCTCGGTCATGGATTTCGAGATGAGGATCTCAACAGTTTAATTCAGGAACTGAATGACTTTGTTCTGGATAAGCATGGCCCGGCAAAGAAGAGGGAACCTGCTTCTGGTTCTGAGAACATGACTCTCAAGGTCACCGAGAAGGCCTTCAAAAAAATAGCTGAGATCGCGAAGAAAGAAGAAAAACATGGCTGGCCGCTGCGCATCAGCGGGCGATACAGTGGTCCGCAAAAGGTTACTTATTCCATGAACTTTGATCAGGATGTTCACGAATACGACAAAGTCTTTGAGTTCAAGAACGGACAGATAAAAATCGTGCTTGATCGCCTTCAGTATGATCGCCTGAACGGGATCAAGGTTGATTTTGTGAAGCGAAAAGACACCGAGGGGTTCAGAATCGAACAGCCCATGAGTGCGAGAATTTAGTGCCCAAATGAAAAAGCACTTGAATAAGTCAAAAAAGTATAGTATCATTCAATGATCATATTTTTTAAACCCTCATATTATGATTGCAAAACTTAAGTCCTCGTGGCTCGTTCTTCTCTTACTCGTAGTAGTTGGAGCAGGTGTTTATATTGCCAATCCAAGTGATCTCTTTGGGAGGGCTCTTCCCGCAACTGGGCCGTACGTATCACATTCAGCTCATATTGGCGCATATATTGACCTACCGAGAGATAGGGTTCTTGGATTTGGGCGAGAAGAAGAGCTTTTTCGCTTCGGTGTAAACCACAGTCATGATATGGTTTTAACTAAAATTGTTGGGTTCTATACCACAGTAGACACAGAGGTGACGGATTTAGCAGTGTATCCTTTGGATTCGAGTGGGGACGCCATTCAAAGCCAAAGAACTTCTATCTCAGGCGAGAAAATGGGAAACAACAAAAGAGACAAAAAAATCGATATGGATCTTGCGATTCCTAGTCCAGGGGTTCCTATTTCAGCCGGACGGCAAATGTTCCAGCTAACAGGAACAAGCATAGACGTAGGGAGATCTTCCATTAATTCGGTGGGTTTCCAATTATCTGAAGTTGAGCTCATGTATCCGCCAACAAGAGAGGTTTTCAATGTAGTTCTCCCTCCTAACCGAATAGAGGTTACCAACTAGTTGGAAGCAAATTAACTTATGCAAAATAAAAAGACCAAGTTCAGACGAGCTTGGTCTTTTTATTTTGCACACCTCTCACACTCTCCCCTTAATTGTTTGTCCAGCTGATGCAGGCCAATCACAAGTAAGATTAAGCTGCTGACCTTGATCCATACATTGTAGTCCGTAAAAAAGTTCAGACTTGCCGTCAGGCCAAAAAGTGAAATAATCGGAATGGTGCAGGCCAAACAAAAGATAGAGACTGATCCCAGTATGGCTCCAGCACCACTGATCGAAGCCACTTTTAACGAAGGTCGAGTAGCATTCAGGCTAGCGACTAAACCGACGACTACTAGCGCAGCTAGCATACTTTGAACAATAGCAAATCCGATGTTGAACGGTGTCAGGGCTGCTCCTACGACACACATGTCATCACGGATACCCGGAAGACTGAGCATCATCCAATACTGGGCATCGAAAAATAAGAATCCAACGCCAATGATTGCCAGGAGGGTGGTTGGACTCGTAACAAGGTTAGTCAGAGAGCTGGACCGCTGAGGTTTCATATCCTTATTTTTGAGCTTTCTCCTCAAGAGCTTTTTCGATCAAGGTCGCGAAGAAAGAGAATGGTTTTGCTCCTCCTACTCGATAGTTGGCGACGATAAAACCCGGGGTGCCATCGATGCCAAAGCGGTCTCCTGCCTGCTGGTCAGCTTCGATCTCCTTTTTAAATTGCTCAGACTGCATGCAAGTCTCGAAAGCGGGCATGTCGAGATTCAACTCCGTAGCATATCTGCTCAGATTTTCGCGTGGAATTTCCACCGTGCCTGTCCCCAGCTC
>JAUYKR010000103.1 GCA_030699855.1 bacterium | reverse complement strand
AGGATTAGGAGCGAAAGATGATACTTTCGCGGTCATAGCGTTCTTGGTCGATCAAGGACAGTTTTTCGTAGTAGGTCAGGTAGATGATCAGGTTGCTCAGGCTAAACACCACGAACAGCAGATTCATGGAAAAGCTGAAATTTGCGGAAGCAAAAATGATTTCGATGGCGGGAGCGATGATGGAGATCTCGATGAGGTATTTGATGCTGAGGTGCTGGGTTTGCAGGTAAAACAGCAACACTCGGAAGGCTTTGACCAGGACAATGATGTAGGCGACATCGTGGACAATATCACTGGCCTGAAGACGAAGGACGGCGTCGAAGAGCAGCACTGTTTGAAGGGTGGTGTAGATCACCAAAATGACAATTGTCAAAGAGAGAAACAAAAAAACTGCGCCGTTCGTGAGCAAGGCGATATTTTTAGTGAGTGACTGTTTGTTGAAGGCGGTGAGAAGGGCTCTCAAGTGGCTCATGGTTGTAGTCTTCTAAAGGCGATGATTATTGTAGTCGGACATGGTGTTAAAAAAAAGTTTTTACGTTGGAAACCCTGGACTCCATCAGCGTGGCTGATCCGGAGGAGGCGTTGAAAGTGCTGGAGCAGGATTAACTCGTCACCGCCCCCTCGCTCGCGCTCGACACAAGCTTTGCATACTTTGCCAAAACTCCGCGAGTGTACTTCGATTTCTTTGGCTTCCAGGCCTTGAGCCGCGTGTTCAATTCTTTTTTGGAAATGTCGAGACTCAGCTGGCGTTTCGGCACGTCAATGCTGATCTGATCGCCTTCCCTTACCACGGCGATAGGGCCGCCTGCGGCTGCCTCCGGAGCGATGTGGCCGATCATAATCCCGTGAGAGCCGCCGGAGAAGCGGCCGTCGGTGATCAGAGCCACCCCCTTACTCAAACCTGCGCCGGCGAGAGCGGCGCTGGGCGAAAGCATCTCGCGCATACCAGGTCCGCCTTTTGGTCCTTCGTTGCGGATGACGATCACGTCACCGGTTTTGATTTTGTTCGCGAGAATGGCATCGAGGCAACGCTCTTCATCTTCAAACACTCGTGCAGGGCCGCTGTGGTGGTGAAAGTCCTTGCCGCTCAGTTTGATCACGCAGCCCTCTGGCGCCAAATTTCCGTACAGGACACTGATGTGCTGGCCATTGGGTGCGAGTGGTCTGGCTACCGTGTACAGCACTTCCTGTTGAGACGGTGCTTTGCCGATGTTTTCCAGGTTTTCCGCCACCGTTTTCCCGCTCACGGTCAAGCAGTCGCCGTGGAGCAGACCTGCCTTCAGGAGCTCCTTCATGATGATGGGGAGTCCGCCGATGGCGTCGAGATCGGACATCAGGTACTTGCCCGAGGGTTTGAAGTCGCCGATCAACGGCGTTTTGGAATTGATGCGGTCAAAATCTTTAAGCTCAAAATCCACTTCCGCTTCGCGAGCCAGGGCGAGCAAGTGCAACACACCATTGGTGGAACCGCCCACGGCCATCATCACGGTCACGGCGTTTTCCAGCGACTTTCGGGTGACGATGTCGCGTGGTTTGATGTTCTGGCGCAGCAGGTTCATCAGGGCTTGAGCGGCCTGCCGGCAATCATTTTTCTTATCGGCAGAGATATTTCTATTTCGCACGTCCATGGCGTTGTGCGACGCCGATCCGGGCAAGCTCATACCCATGGCTTCCAATACGCAGGCCATGGTATTGGCGGTATACATGCCGCCGCAGGAGCCCGAGCCGGGGCAGCTGTGGCACTCCACTTGATGTAGCTCCTTTTCGTCGATCTTACCGGCGCTGTATTTGCCCACCGCTTCGAAGATGGAAACGATATTCAGATCTTGATTTTTGTACTTGCCGGGCCGGATGGTCCCGCCATAAACAAACAAGCTCGATACATTGGTTCGCAGCAGCGGCATCACCGCCCCCGGAATCGATTTGTCACAGCCGCCGATGGTGATGGCTCCGTCGCAGAGGTAGCCGTTGATCATAACCTCGATGCTGTCGGCGATCACCTCGCGGCTGACCAGCGAATACTTCATGCCTTCGGTTCCCATCGAAATCCCGTCCGAAACCACGGGCGTGCCAAAAATGATGGGCATCGCTCCGGCTTGCTGTACTTCCTTTTTTAGAATTCGCCCCAGCTCTTCGATGTGGTCGTTGCAGGGGGTTCCATTTGTATACGGTGCGGCCACGGCAGCAATCGGTTTATCAAAATCTTCTTCCTTTTTAAAATCTACGGCACGGAGCATGGCCCGAGCAGGGGCCCGTTTTATCCAGGTCTTTGTGCCCCTCTGTCCCGTGAGGGTGGAGGAGCGGGGATTGAGATTTTGCATGGAAAGTTTTTATCGTAATTGGGATTTTGAATGGTCCACTTTACTCTAGAACTTGCTGAGTATGTCATTCAAGTTGATATATTGGAAGAATGATACTACAATGTTCTTTTGTTTATTCAATATCATGGAAAACAGCGGACAAATCACCTACATGCGTCACGATATGTCCTCTAGCCAAGAGCCCAATTCCACAACGATCCGTGTTGAAGATCTCCCACCACTTCCTTCAGACGCTGGGAATGGCGCACGGCTGGGTCGGGAAGTAGCAGGAAGTCTCCCAATCGGGGAAGTATCCTTAATGGAAGTTCCTGATTCGCCCTCTCTCTTGGTACATGTGCGTCAAGCGCATTTAGACCCAATGGCTGTGAGACGCCTGGAATCAGGAGATCTCGACATTGGAAGAATCGTGAGTTGTATAAGACCTGATGTGATCGCAGCACTGATGCCGCTGCACGACGAAATCGAAATAATCATTCGCTGGTTTAAGGAGAAGCATGAAATCACAACTGTGTTTATGGAAGCAGCTGTGGGAATTGTTCCGGAATCAGGCGGGTTCATCTATCAAAGGTCTCGAGAGGCATTGAGGATGCTGGAATCCATGCTGCAACAATTACAAGAGCTACACTCCCTCATTCTAAAAGCTGAGCAGGAAGGCGCATCTCTCCAGAAGCTTGTGGACATTGTTCAATTTGCCGACAGGAATATCATTCCCCTGGAACAAGAAATAATTGACTCGCTCAAATGGGGGCTTATCCATGTCGCTCAATTTGTGCATAGGAGCACTCCCCAGCTGGAAGACGCTAATGGCGGCCCACCACAAGATGAGAGTCAACGGCGTGAATACCAAGAGCTCCTCGATACTCTTGCAATACTGACGAGGCAGAAAATATCAGAATTCAGTAATTATCGTGATCAGATTCTCAACTATCGTTTGGTCGTCCAGGAATTGAGGCTCTCCGAAAGGCGTATTGCGCGTATTGAAGGGCTTGAACCTGATGACATATTTGGGAACTTAGATATGTATCTCGCGAATCTTGAATTGCTCCTTAAAAAACGCGAAGAACACGCACTCAGTATCATTTGTGACCGTCTCGCAACCAAAGGAGGTCCGAGTATGGCAGTCATGGTTTATGGAGGTGCTCATGATTATAAAAAAGCAGCCCGTGATGGTGAGCGTGGACTGACGGTAGTTGAAATCAAAGTGCCCTCATACGATCGCGTGTTTGAGGAGCTCAAGAAATTAGACAAGAGAGATCGTGCCATTGCTCGCATGGAGAAGGAATGGGGTCTTTGATTGCCATGGTACCTATTATTTACTTTGTATATATACAACTTGGTTCTTGTTCATCAAGTATCCCTTGATGTCGGAGATATTCGACATAAGTTCTTTGTAGGCAATATTTTTTTGTGTATACTTCATCATTGTAATGTACTTAGGTATAAATTATGGCCCATATCAATTTTGGCGGAGTGACGGAGGATGTCGTCACCCGCGATGAATTTCCCCTTTCCAAGGCACAGCAGGTTCTCCAGCACGAAGTTGTGGCCGTGCTCGGCTACGGCGTCCAGGGTCCCGGGCAATCGTTAAATTTGCGTGATAACGGTATCAACGTCATCGTCGGCCAGCGCGAAGGGACCCCTTCCTGGGACAAGGCGATAGCCGATGGCTGGGTTCCGGGGAGGACTCTTTTTTCCCTGGAAGAGGCGGCAGAGAAGGGAACGATCATCGAGTTTCTTCTTTCCGATGCTGGTCAAAAAGCTTTTTGGCCCACGCTTAAGCCTTTTCTCACGCAGGGAAAGGCACTGTATTTTTCTCACGGATTTTCTGTAACCTACAAAGAACGCACCGGTGTGATTCCTCCCGAAAATATCGATGTGATTTTGGTGGCCCCCAAGGGTTCCGGTAGGTCGGTGCGCGAGAATTTTCTCAACGGCAGCGGTATCAATGGCAGCTTCGCGGTGTTTCAGGATGTTTCGGGTAAAGCTCAGGATAAGGTGAGGGCGATGGGAATTGCAGTGGGTTGCGGGTATCTGTTTCCCACCACCTTCGAAAAAGAAGTGTTCAGCGATCTGACTGGCGAGCGGGGAGTGCTGATGGGGGCGATTGCCGGAGTCATGGAGGCTCAGTACAACAAATTGCGAGCCGAGGGGCATTCCCCCAGCGAAGCCTTCAACGAAACCGTGGAAGAGGCCACTCAAAGTCTGTACCCCCTCATCGGTCGCAATGGCATGGATTGGATGTTTGCCAATTGTTCCACCACCGCCCAGCGCGGCGCGCTCGACTGGAAGAACAAATTTCGCGACGCGGTAGCGCCGGTGTTTGACCAACTCTACGAGAGTGTGGCCAGCGGAAACGAAGCCCAAATCACTCTCGATCGAAACGGCCAGCCGGATTATCGGGTAAAACTAGAAGAGGAGCTGCGACTGATTCGAGAGAGTGAGATGTGGCAAACCGGGCAAAAAGTCCGCGAGCTTCGTCCGGAGAATCAGTCTGCTAAAAAATGAGCGACAGAGTGATCTGATGATTCAATTTGACAGCTTATTATTGTCTGAATAAACTGGTTTTATCAGCTTGTACCAACTTACTTGTCGAGCGGTGTTGACAAACGAACTCATTTCGCAGCTGGGGCTGCTCGGCCTGAGCGAAAATGAAGCAAAGCTTTTCATCACTCTCTTGGAAGTCGGCGCGAATCCTGTCAGTGTCGTCGCGCGTAAGGCAGAAGTCACTCGCACCACGGCTTATGCCGCTTTGGAAACTTTGATGAACAAGGGTTTGGTGAGCTTGGTCGAGAAAAATGGCATTCAGCAATATGCCCCGGTTTCCACGCAGATGCTTGAGCGGTACGCCCGGGAACAGAGGGATCATGCCGAAGCAAATCTGAAGCTCGTCCGGGAGATGATGCCCCAGTTGAAGTCTTTGACCGGAGAACTGGTGATGGCCCCCAAGGTTAAGTATTTCGAAGGCGTAGAGGGGATCAAAAATATCTATCAGGACACTCTGGAGGTTCTGGGGCAATTGGCCAAAGAACAGCGGGTCAAATATGCCTATTCCTCCGCCCCCCAGGTTTCCGATGAACTGAGGGATTATTTAGATCACTACATCGAGGAGCGGCGACGGCTTAAAATCCAAATCAGGGGTATTTTTCCCGATACGTCCGCCTCCCGTCGGTATATAAAATCGGCAAAACGCCTTCTGGCACTGGTGCGAATCATGCCCAAGGATCTGGAATTTCGCTTTGACGCGGAAATCAGTATCTACGGCGATAAGGTGGCCATTATGTCGCTCAAAGGCGACCGGCTTCATGGGGTCATCGTCGAATCGCTGGAGATTTCCGCTACCCAGAGGGCAATTTTTGAGCTGGCCTGGCGAGGCTGTGGAAAATAGCGTCTGATACTAAAAATGCGTTGACAGCACCCACCGCTATCTTTAAACTGTTCCTGCTCTGATGGAGTTTTCCTGCTTGGACTACTCTTATAGGGTCAAGAACCGCTCCAGTTGTGCTTTTTTAAGTGTCAACAGGCGGTTTTCCTAGCTCGGTTTTTATTAACCGAGTTGAGCTTTGCATCGCTCTTTGACAAGGCGGCAATACAAAATAAAAATACAAGAACGATTCTTCCTTTGTGAGGAATCGCACGTTAATGGTCCCGACTGTCCTGCTCACCGGCAGATTTGTCAGTCGGGATAAAACTGAGTATACAAATGAAAAAAATGATGTTAGTGCGTATAATGGATGCCTTGGTACTCAACTCCGATGAAGGACGCGATAGGCTGCGATAAGCTTCGGCGAGCTGTCTTTTAAGCTATGACCCGGAGATTTCCGAATGGGATAACCCCTTCCGATTTATCGGGAGACTCCATGCTGAATACATAGGCATGCGAGAGGATACTCGGTGAACTGAAATATCTCAGTAGCCGAGGAAAAGAAATCAATCTAGAGATTCCCGTAGTAGTGACGAGCGAACCGGGAACAGGCCAAACCTCCGCCTCGGCGGGGGGGTTGTAGGACTCCAATATCGATCATAAAAGGTTAGCAGAATCCTTTGGAAAGCGGAACCATAGTGGGTAATAGTCCCGTATGCGAAAGCTTTTTGTGATCGTAGGAGTATCCTGAGTAGGGTCGGACACGTGAAATCCGGCTTGAATCTGGGAGGACCACCTTCCAAGCCTAAACAGGTTGAGTAACCGATAGTGAACCAGTACCGCGAGGGAAAGGTGAAAAGCACCCCGGGCAGGGGGATGAAATAGATTCTGAAATTATACGCACACAAAGAATCGGAGCCCCGAGAGCAATCGAGGGGTGACGGTGTACTTTTTGTAGAACGGGCCAACGAGTTAGCTGTATGGCGCAAGGCTAAGGGAGTAATACCCGGAGCCGTAGTGAAAGCGAGGGTTAATAGCCCGCTTAAGTGTCATGCACTAGACCCGAAACCGGGTGAGCTTACCATGTCCAGGCTGAAGTCTCGAGAAATCGA
>JAUYKR010000081.1 GCA_030699855.1 bacterium | reverse complement strand
TGGCAGCTGATGGATGGCAGTACTCCTCTGGCAGAATTCCAGATCAGGGGCAATGGGGAAAATATTTCTGTCAGCGATCCTACCCAGCGAGACCAGTTGCCCGGCGACATCGACGGAGACGGGATGCTCGACCGCTGGGAGCAAACCTATGGCGCCTTCGACCCGACTCTGGATCCCGACCAGGATACACTCAGCAATCTGCGAGAATTTCAGGTCGGCACCAATCCCAACAAGTTTGACAGCGACGGAGACGGAGCTTCCGACGCGGCGGAATTGGAGCGGGGGACCGACCCTCTCGATGCTCTGGCTGATCGCGAAGCGGTGAAATCCTTTCCCGATTTATCCGAACAAAGTCCTTACTTCGAAGCGGTGATGGGTTTGACCCGCATGGGCTACATTCAGGGCTATGGCGACGGTACTTTTAAACCCAATCAGGCGGTGTCCCGGGCCGAGGCGCTCAAGATTCTGATGTCGGTGATCCGCTGCGAGAACTGCCAGTCGCCGGCGGAGCAGACCCGCCTGCAGTTTGATCCGGCTGATAAAAATTTGGAATACTTCCGGCAGTTTCACGATGGAGTGTTTCAGGGCGCTTCCGATCCGCTCAAGCAATTTGCCTTTAGCCAAGACCAGGTGGAAGCGCGCGATCAAACCATTCGCAGCTACTTCGATATCAAACTGGAAGACTGGTTTTACTACTGCGTAGAAGTCGCCACCGATCTCGGTCTGGTTCACGGCTATCGCGGGGTGGAAGGCGGCATCAATGCTCTCGGGTATTTTCTTCCCGCCCGTCAGGTGAATATTGCCGAGCTGATGAAGATGGTGATCGAAGCTATGGGCGAAAAGGGAGCCAAGAGCGAGGTGAAATACGGCCTGCCTTTTGCCTGGTGGAACGATCCGGACAATAATTATCTGGCCAAGGCCGAAGAGTTGAAATTGTTGTTGTCCCAACACGACTATCTCAATCCCCAGCGGGAGGCCAGCCGGGCCGAAGTAGCTTATGCCGCTTGGCAGATCCTGCAAAAAAACAAGGATCTTGATCTCGACGGAGATGGTCTCACCAACGAGCGCGACAGTTGCCCATGCCAGGCGGAGACGGATGTGACCCTAGGGCAGGCGGATGGATGTCCGGAGGACGCGGAACCAGGTCGGGGGCCGGTACTGCTGCCTCCCCGCGATCTTCCCACCCTCTTCTCCGGTATCGAGATCGTCCAGCAGTTGGACTGCCGTTGTCTGTTCGTGGTTCCGGCTGATCTCTTCAACGGTTCCACCTTCTTCGGGGTGATTACGGGGGCGGGGGAAGATAGTGATAAGGTGTACGTGAAGAGTAACGAAGTGACCGGGCCGGAACAGGAGTGAGGAGGGGAAAGGGAAAGAAATTGTTTGCTGCGAATTGCCCATAACCATCCCCCAAAATCAAAAGTTTTTAACTTCAGTCGTACCTTCAAACAAATAAAGCTAAACAAGTTATTTTGGCCCACAGCAGTCCTCGCTTCACAATTTCTTTCCCTTTCCCCTCCCAATGAGGCAAAAAATTTTTTCTTCAACGCTTACGCTGACAAAAAAAATCACTTCCATCCTGCTCGGCTTGATGATGGTGAGCGTGGGAACGTTCCCCGCTCTGGCCGACGTGAGCACCGACTGCGAAAAAAGCTTCGATAAGGCCATCACCGAAGTAATGGGTTTGGCAAAGGCAAAAGAGCAGGGAATTCGAGGAGCTTATCAGCAGCTCAATGATCTCCTTTCCACCAATACGCCTACGGCTCAATTGATCGACGAGGCGGCGCAGTTGGCGCGCAACACCCGGATTGAACTGATGGGCGTTTGTCGGGAAGTATCGAAATTTGACGCCATGAACAAGGCCTATATTCCCGCCTACAACCTGCAAAAATGCGCCGAGGTGACCAACAGCTCGCTTCCGGATCAGGCCCCGCGTTCAGCGCTGGCTACCGAGTGCTACAAAAAAGCCAATGAGCAGATCGATGGTTTTTTGGAAACCATGGGCGGTCAGTTGCTCCGCAGCGGGGTAAGGACATCTACTCAGCCGTTGACGCAGCGGATGCGCTCTCTGAACGCTCGTTTAACAACTCTGCTGTCCGAATATTCCCGCCTGATCCAAAACTTTTTTGCCTTTAATAACCGCCTCGGTGACACCATCACCGGCGAGAGAGACTAAATTATGATCAGATTTTTTTTCATATCGCTTGTGGCCGTTTCTCTGCTGGCGCAGAGCGTGGCGCCAGCTGCGCTGGCGGCGAAAGTCAGCATCACGCTGGATAATGTCTGCTGTGTGAAGAAATATCCGGTGTATGGTGAAAAAAGTTTGCCAGCCAGCGGTGAGTGCAAGATTCAAGCGGAAGTGCAGCCGCTTTTTACGAATGAGGAAATTAAAAAAGAAGCCGAGGAATTGAAGAAAAAATCCGAACAGCAGGAGAAGGACAAGGAAAAACATTTGGAGATTTTGAAGCAGCGGGAAGAAGCTCGAAAGGAAGAAGAGGCGGCGGTCGCCGCGAAGGATGTGGCAAAATTAGCAGCGCTTTCAAAGGTTGACTTGGCGGCAATTAGTCCCGCGCTGAGAGCTGAGCTGGATGCGGCTGTTGCCGGAGGAGATGTGTCTAAAGTTCGGGTGGTGATGGTGAGGATTAGAGTGCAGGTGAGAAGCGATGAAAAAGACAATGAAGAAGAATATTCGACTGCCGGAGCCATCGCTCTTGGTATTCCTTTAGCCCCTATTGCTCTTGTGATCGGAACACCGGTAGTGATCATTATCAGTTTTGTGGAGGGGTTCATATCAGCCAAGGATGGTCTTCTCAACCTCTTCCAAAGCGAAGACGACCCCATTCCTTTCTTCGTGCAGCACAGCCTGGTCTATCACGACTTCATGGACAAACTTTTCAGTGAGGCCATCAAAAAACTTGCCAGCTACCAGACGGCTGCGGAGCTGGGCGATGCCCTCAAAAATGAATTTAAGGCCCAGTGCACGGTGAACAATCCCCGTCCGGACTGCGTGATTGAGCGAGCCATGTGCAGCTACGAAAAGTATGGTCAGGTGTTGTTTCATACCGGTGGCGGGCCGCTGGTGGATGCCGCTTCCAGCAGTGGAGACATCAATCAACTTCTGGTGGCTTTGCAAAAACGCAATACAGCACTTACCGAAGAAGCTCAGCATACCCAGGAGGCTTTGGACACGGCGATTTCCGTCTACAACCAGTACTACCAAACCTATCAGCTTCACCTCCAGCTCAGCGAGCTGATCCAGCGGCTGGCGACGATAAAAAACTGGACTCTTCACATGAAGGATCTGGTGTCCTGCTTTCCGGAGAAATTCGTCGGTGTGGCAACTACTAAATGTAATTAAGAATGACGACTCGAATTTTTATATCGCTTCTTGCCCTGGTGCTGATCGGTATTCCAATGCCGATGATGCTCACACAGGCTGAAGCGCCGGCAGCAGATCCGCCGGCGGAGGAAGATTCCGATGTGTCCGGCACTGGTTTCTACCGCAAGATCTACGAGGATGCTGTCAAGCGTCCGACCGAGGACATTGATGCCGCCCTCAAGCAGCGTTTCGGCATCGACCTTGATTTGAAGCCCAAACCGTCGCGGCAGCAGGGGCAATACGCTTTTTGGGATTTGTATCAGGATCCGCTCTGGCAGAAGTCGAGAGAATATCAGCCCACCCTCAAGGACGACCTGCGGGCCGATTGTCTGCGTATTAAAATGGGGCAGATCGGAGACGAGGAAGTTCGTTTAAGGATTCTCAAAAACCGTTTGCAGGAGCGGCAAATAGTTGCAGAGACCGGTACGGTCGGCACCGCGAGTTCGGCAGGTCTGGACCAGATTGAATATCTGCAGCGGATCGTCGGTCAGATTGATCAGCAGAGCCGCGACCAAATCGAAGCTCAAATCAAGGCTCTCCCCAATCTGGACGGACCGGTGGAGCAGGACGTGCTGCTCGCTTGTTACCAGAACTTTACCGAAGACGTCAGTTTTGAATCACGCTTGCAAACGCTGTTGTCGCCGCTGCGGCGGCAGCTCAAGGTGATGCAGACTTTTATTAATGGCGATCTTGACGATTTCACCAGCGATATTCCTTTTGCCGACGCCTTGTTCGGTACTACTTTCCCTCGTTACGATCTCCTGTTTGATCTCGATATCATCGATTTTATCTTTTTTGGAACTTCGTTTTCCATGGGGATTTCCGGGCCGGGGGATCCGCGCCAGTCCGGCGGCGGTGATGTCGGGGAAACGGCGTCTGAAAGGGCGGCTTTGGGCCAAGTGTCCGGCCAAACCATCACCAGCGCCACTCAGGTCGGAACCAGTCAGCCCCAGCGCTTCGGCGAAATCAGTTCCCGTTCGGTGTCCTCCCGACAGGCTTTTCCTCCTCTGAATGTTCCGACAGATTCCGGAAGTACTGGTTTTGGAGCCAGTAAAGATACCTATGGAGGACCTTACTGCTCGGCCCGTGAAGGCCTACGCCTTGATTTTTCCACTCTTGGCTATACGCAGGCAACGCCGCAGGGGCGGGGAACCTTGGTTGGCGGACCGGTTTCAAATCAGTCACCCGATGTTGCCTCGGGATCGGGAACGGTATACTCGGGACCGGCAGGTACTTCACCGACGGGTGGGGGCCTGAGTTCGAGTAGCGGCGGAAATTCAAACGGTGGAGCTACCATAGACGGCCGGCCTATCGTTCCATCTTTGGCGGGCGAAGACGATCTCAATTTGGAAGCCCTTTGCGAAAATCTAAACGATACCGACACGCCAGGCTTGGTGATGAAGCTGGCCTTTTGTATCAACGTTACTTTCGACAAGGTCGGCAAGACCTGGCAGAAGCGCCGCGAGGACTGCATCAGTTGTCGGATTGCCGAAATGAATCAGCTGTTCGAAGAGCAAATTCTGGCTCAAAGCGTTCGCCCCCACAAAAACACGGGGACGATCATGGAAAGTTCCGTCTGCGAAGACGGCTATGGTGATAAACTCGACCAATTTATTTATAGAGAATGGGTTCCGGTCAAGTTTTATCCCGATATCTGTTATCCCAAGGCCGGCGTGACCGACGAAAAATATGCCCAGTTGGTGGGCTATCCGGAAGTTGTGAGTAGGATGAAAAAGGGTAGCGATGATTTCGACTGCGAAGTGGAATTCAAGGATCCCGACGCGGTCAAGCGCTGCACATCCGCCATTGGCGGCGGCAAATTGTCCTATGACAATTTTCGCAAAGCCTACCTCGACCGCAATTTGTTCTGGAAGTCACTGGTGGGCCGTCAGGGACAAGCGGAGCGCGCTCAGCACGACTTCCTTTACCGTTTAGGTCAGACGCAGCCTTGGTATGAGGAAAACGAGGTGCCGGTGGCTCAGGACTTGAAAGTTCGTCTTGATGCCCTCAAAAAGCGGATGGCCGATATTCAGCGAATTCCCGCCGATGAAGGCAATCTCCGTCTGGAAAAAATGATCTGCCTCAGGGGCTATTACATCGAGGGCTCGCCGAATATCGGCAGTATACAGTGCGGAGGCGGGGACACCATTCGGGCCTGGGAAAAGGAGGTGAATCAGCTCCGCGATCAGGTTATGGATCAGGTGAAAAACTGGAATGATCTCAGTCGCGATTTTAACCGCGACAATCAGTGCGGGCCCTTCGACGGACACAGCTCCTTCGATAAGTTTAAGGATTTTGTTCTCGATCGTATACCTGGAAGTGGTTATTACCTGCAGACCGACTTCCGTCGGACACAGACGCCGGAAGAACAGGTCACCCGACAGATCACCGCCAATTCGGGCATCAGTGATCTGAGCGATCTCTTCTCCGCCATCAATAGCGAAGTGAAGAGCCTCACTCAGGCCAAAAAGGCGGACGAACAAAACTACAACTTCGAAACCCAGCAGGAGGCGGCGCTGATGTTGCCCAAAGCCCTCGGTCAGGAATTCAAACAGTTCAAGTCCAACATGCTGGGCTTTACCAACTGGTGGGCGGAGATGGTCGACCAGAAAAATTTTAAATCCAGTGGCGGCAAGTCCATTAACGCCCTGGAAAGCTTTTTAGAAAAAACCAAATAGCGCATGAAATTCCTTCGTTCCATGATCGTCGTCGTGCTGATTGCCAGCCTAATCGTTTCCCCCGTTGGGGTGGAGACGGGGAGGGCCGAAACTGACAGTGGTGTTGTTGAAAGTTTTGGTGAAGGGTTTGGTACTCAGTTTGGGGATCAGCTTTTGGAAGGGGTGGTCCGGCCGGTAGTGCCGGCGGCTTGCGGCCTGTACTCGCTGGGAATCGACTTGCTCAACCTGGGCGGGGAGGGCTGGTCGATGCTGAAATCCCTGCTCGATATGACGGTGCTGTTTCGCAACGAATCCTGGCGGAATCTCCTCTGGGGAATCGAAGACAAGCGCGAGCAGTTGATGACGCAGCGAACGGCTCTGGAGCAGCAGTGGTGTTTGAAAAAACTGGACATTTCCAAAGGCGATCAGCAGCAGCAAGCTCAAACTCAAGAGCAGGCGCTCCAGTTGGAGCGCCGCGTAAACGAGGTCAAGACGAAGATGGACTTTCTGGAAGAACAAAAATTCCGGATGATGGGCAATAAACCGGTGTTCAAGAAGAAGCCGGAGGCGGACTTTGACGATGAGGGCGCTTTCTATGACTTTCTGGGACAAAAGCTCGATACCGATAAAATTTTCTATTGGCTGGTCGATCCCTCCGACTTTTTTTCCATCAACTGGGAACAGGTGTCCAAAGAAGGTGGAACCTTCCTCAGGCGATCGGCCACCGACTTCAGAGTGCTGCTGGACGCGCTTCCGGATACCTGCGCGGCTGTGATCGACGTTGGTGTTGATCTTACCCAGTATTTTGCTTACGCCCTGGAAAAAGAAGAAATGACCCTCAAAGAATTTCTGGATCAGCACGGCCAGCGGCTGGCCGAAATGTATGGTGAGCATTGTCAGCCTCAGGGGGGGGAAGTGTTGGAAGTCCCCAAGCCGACCAGCGTGGAAGAGCAGTACCGATTATTTTTGGAAACGCTGAACGAAAACATCAAAGCCTACGGCAAAGCCTTGACTAAAATGGAGGAGGTCATCGCTGACCTGGATGTGCAGCGCCTCAAGGGCGGTCTCAGCTCTGAGGACCAGATCAGGCTTCAGGAAGCTATCCGCGGACGAAACAGAATCCTGGCCGCCATCGACTATGAAAGCCTGGCTCTCAGCAAGGTGGGCGGGCCCGGTTCAGCCAACTTGTCCAAACTGGGTGAAAAACTCTCCGGACTTCTGGAAGCCGTGATCGGTGTCAAAAAGGATCAGGATGGAAAATTGCAGCAGCGCTTGTCCATGGCCAAGCGGCTGGAAGCCGGCCGTGAACGCTCTTATCAAAGCATTTGTCAGCGCATTGTGACCATGTATAAAAAGGCTGGCAGATCCACCTCAGATTTGCCGGTCATCGGCAGTGCCAACGGCGTCACCTACTGTCGGTCCGAGCCTAAGTGCGAGGGGGTTAATCTTACCAACCTCTCTGGGCTGGGGGGAGGGGTGAAGGAGCTAATTAAATGTTCCGGTTTCGGCTTCGAGGGCAATGAGCTGAGTCTGCCCGGGAGCGAACAGGATATTGTGGCCAGCGGCAGCGAAGATCTTGGCACTTTGCTGCAGGAGCAGTCTTACAACGAATTGCTAAAAGCTCAAAATCTTCACTTCAAGGGTTTGCGGGCTCGTTACAAGACCATGTTTACCGCTCAAACGGATTTGGTGGCAACTGAGTTGGTCAATATTCTCAAAGACGTGTCCGATAATCTGGTGGAGATTCCTCCGGCTGGTGGCAGTAAGAAGAGCGTCATTACTCACCAGAGCCGGTTGGAGCAGATCTACGGGAGCTTGTGGGACTTTCAAAATGCGCAGAAACCTACTGAAGCTTGCTTGGCGCCAAGGAATCCGGAGAACTGATTCTCTTTTCAGAAAGAGGAAGGATTTATTTTTTCTCGGTGGCCCTGCCTGCCGGCAGGCAGGCGCCGCTCAGCCGAACATGTTCGTCTTCGCGCGACCAATTCCGCCAAAACCTCGAAAGAAACAAATCCCTCCTCTTTCTGAGATCATCTCTCTTGTGATAGCATACAACTATGAAAATAAGATTTTT
>JAUYKR010000078.1 GCA_030699855.1 bacterium | reverse complement strand
CCACCCCATAGGGGTCGCAGACGAAAGAAGTTCCCCAGAAGTTGAGGCCCTTTTCCGGCTGTACCCGATTTACCGCCGCCACGAACAGATGATTGTCGATGGCGTGGCTGCGCTGGGTCACCTGCCAGGCCTCATGTTCGGCCCGGTCGAAGTAGGCCTTGTTGAGACGCTCCTTGAGCGGCCATCCGATCGCGGTCGGGTAAAAAAGAATCTGCGCCCCCTTGACGCCGCACATACGCGCGCCCTCCGGAAACCACTGATCGTAGCAGACCATCGGACTCACCCTGGCATAACGGGTTTGAAAAACCTGGAAGCCTAAATCTCCCTGGGAAAAGTAGTACGTCTCGTCATAGCCATATTCAGGATCGTTGGGAACGTGAATTTTGCGATACTTGCCGAGCAGCGAACCGTCGGCGTCGATCACCGCCACAGTGTTGAAACGATGGCCGTCTTCGGCCAGCTCGTAGAGCGAGGCCAAAATAACCACCTGCTTTTCCCTGGCCAGATCCTGGAAGGATTGAGTGTTCGGGCCGGGGATAGCCTCTGCCAAAGCAAAATATTTTTTGTCTCGCTCCTGACAAAAATACGGCCCCAGAAAGAGTTCGGGCAGACAAATGATCTGAGCGCCTCGATCCGCCAGCTCTTGGATTGCTGTCACCGCCTTTGTCAGGTTCTCCTCCGGAAGTTCGGAGCAGTGCATCTGCACCAGTCCCACGGATACCTTGTTCTGCATGGAAAAAGAAGAAATGATCAGGATGAAGCTATCAAAGTCCCCCTAATTTTCAATCATTTCGCCCCACCATCCTTCATGGTTTCGATACCACTCCACCGTGCGCCGGATACCCTCCTCGAAGTCAACTGATGGCTTCCAACCGAGCTCTCGGGTAATTTTTGAGTGGTCAATCGCATAGCGAAAGTCATGCCCCGGGCGATCCCGGACAAGCTCAATCATCTCCTTTTCCTTGCCCATCGCTTTTATAATAGTCTGAACGACTTCCAGGTTCGTCCGCTCGGCTCCGCCTCCGCCAACACAATAGGTCTCCCCTATTGTTCCCTCCAGGATGATCTTTTCCAAAGCCCGCGAGTGGTCGTCCACGAACAGCCAGTCACGAATGTTGTTCCCCTGGCCGTAAATCGGCACTTTTTTGCCCTGAAGAAGGTTGGTGATGGCCAGGCTGATAAGTTTTTCCGGGAATTGATAGGGCCCGTAGTTGTTCGAACAGTTGGAAATCGTCACCGGCAACCCGTAGGTCTGATGATAAGAGCGCACCAGGTGATCGGAGCCGGCCTTGGAAGCCGCGTAGGGCGAACGGGGCGCATAGGGGGTAGATTCGCAGAAGGGTGGATCATTCGGCCCCAAGTGACCGAACACCTCATCGGTGGACACGTGATGAAAGCGGATCTTGCCGAACTGCCGGGCCATTTCCAGCAGGTTTTGCGTGCCCAGGACGTTCGTTTTCACGAACGGATAAGCGTCGTCTATGGAGCGGTCGACGTGCGTCTCCGCCGCGAAGTGAACGATGATATCCGGCTTAGGAAGGCATTCGTAGACGCCGGTGAAGATCTCGTGCAGGAGCTGCTCATCGCAGATGTTCCCGTGGACGAAGTAATAAAAGTCCCGGCCTTCGTATTCCGCCTGACTTTGCCGGTTACCGGCATAGGTCAGCGCGTCCAGGTTGATGATAAAATCCTCCGGATGCTGTTGTTTCCAGTAGTGAACAAAATTGACGCCGATAAATCCGGCTCCGCCGGTAATCAGAATTTTCCGCATAATCAAGGCAAAATACGATACAAATATAGTGCCTAATCCCCCTTCTTGGAACTTGAAACTTACACCAGACTCCTCACTCCGAACTCCTTTTCCTCCATTTCCAAAAGTACTTGCCCGCGCTGATCAGATGAATCCAGAACACTTTTTTGAAGATCCAAAATCCCGGCCAGGCGCTTTCGCTGAGGCGTTGGCGGGTGTGCAGGAAGGTGGCGTCGGGATAATACATCACGGACAGTTGTTTTTCCCAACAGCGGCGGCACAGATCAGTATCCTCGAAGAACAAAAAGAACCGCTCATCGAATCCACGAAGCGCCTGAAAAGTGTCTCGTTTCATCAGCAGGGCCGCCCCCACCAGCCAATCGACTTCCGCCTGCTCGTCCGGTTTTTTGTGCTTCATCAGGTATTGCTCCATCCTTCCCGGAAACCAGCGCGACAGGCCCAGGCGCTTGATCATCAGATCCCAGCAGTTCGGAAATCGGCGGCAAGAGTCTTGAATGCCCCCCTCCACAAACAGGAGTTTTGGACCGATGATGCCGAATTCCCCTGTCCGGTCGGCAAAGTGAAGCAGCTTTTGGAAGCTGCCATCCTGCGCTTCCAAATCGGGATTGCAGAGAAAAACATACTCGCCTTTGGCTTTTTTCACCGCTCTGTTCAGAGCCTGCCCGTAGCCGACATTTTTGAATGAATCGATAATATGGAGCCAGTCGCCAAACTCGGCTTTGAGGCTCTGAATACCAGACTGGCTGTTATCAACCACGATCACTTCGAACAGGTGTTCGGGACGGTAAACGGCGATGCTTTCTAAAAAGCGGCCCAGCTCCCTCTCCGAATAGTAGTTGACGATGCAAATGGAAAGCTTCATGGGAAAGAAAAACTAGTGTTGTCGCCGTCCCGGCGCGTCCAAAGCTCGCTCGCGATTCATGTTCACGACTTTCTCTTCCAGCTCCTCCACCTTGATCATCAGGCGGAAAAAGCCGTAAAACAGCAGCACCATGCCAAAAAATATCAGCACGTTCACGCCGCTTTTTATGCCGATGAAGGCCGGCAGAGAATCGAGAAGTTGGGGAAACAAGGCCACCAGTCCAATTCCCAGCCAGATAACCAGCCAGAGCAATAGCTCTCGCCAAGTCTGCTTGCGCCTGGAGTAGAGGGAAAAAGAGCGCAAAATCATCAGCAGGCTGAACAGCGGCGTAAGGAGGGAAACCAGAGAAAGTTCCTCAAATATCATGGTTGAGCATTACGGGTGCTTCGTAATTCGTAGGCTTATCTTAGCAAACTGCGCACCATCAGGCGAATAATCATGTCCACCCCCACCGCGAAACTCTGGCCTTTCCCCAAACTGTGACGGGTATATTTGACCGAAATCGGAACTTCCTGAACGGAAAATCCATACCAATTGGCTTCTTGAAAGACCTCCGTGCACCATTCATAGCCGGCCGAGTGAAGATCAAGTTTTTTCAAAGCTCGAGCCGAAAAACCCTTCATTCCGGACTGGCTGTCGCTCAGCCAGAAACCTGCCACAAGAAATACAATCACGTTTGAGAGGAAGTTGTAGATCCGCCTGAGAACCGGAATACTCTGATGCTTTAAGAATCGGCTCCCGTTCACGATATCGGCTGATCCTTTTTTGAGTTCGGCCAAAAGCGTCCGCAAATCCTCCGGATCGTGCTGCCCATCTCCATCGATCGTAAGAACCAGCCCCGCCCCTTGCCTCCGAGCAAATTCAATTCCCGTCATCACCGCCGCCCCCACCCCGCAGTTCACCAAATGCCGCAAGAAAATCATCCTCTCACACCCTGCCCATTCTCCATTCTTCACTCCTAACTCCCCACTCCAAACTCCGAACTCCTCTCCCCCCTCGCCCCCATCCACCACAACCACCACCCCAGCCCCCACTTCCAAAGCTACGCTCAAAAGGCTCGGCAACCACTGCTGGAAGACCTTTCCTTCGTTATACACCGGCACGACGATACAGATGTTGCTCATATTTATGTTACAAAACATACCATCATTTTCTGGATAAAAAACAAAGGGAAAAATGGAGTCCCGCGTCTGAATCAGCTGCTTTTAAAATGTTCCTCAAAAAAAGCAAACAAAAAAGATGCTGAACGCTAAAAAAGTTGAATATACTGATCGGGTATTTCATTATCTTTTGTTATGAAACGTTTCTTCTCTTTTTGGAAAAGCGCTCCGCTCTTGTCAGTGCTTTTCTTGGGCTTAGTTTTCTTCGCTGTGCCTGTGACACACGCTCAGAGCGTCTATCAAGTCACGCCGGCAACCGGTACAGTCGGAACCGACTTAACCACTCTGGAAATAGAGTATACTGTCGATACTGCTGAACAGACTTGGGCTGACAGCGATACCCTTATCATTCAGGTTCCCAACAACTTCCTCGAGTGGCCTGAGTTGACGGTTGCCGTCGAATTTGATGAAGACGCCAACAATGATGATGTCGGCGAAAGCGCTATCGCGGAAGAAGACGTCGACAACATCGGTGAATATAGCATAGCTGGTAACCAGTTAACGGTAGAATGGGATGAAACCGCCTGGACGACTGTAACTGGCAATACCATTCGCATTCTTGTAACCGCCGGAGCCGTGCCGCAATACTCAAACGCTACTTCTGATTTGGCTTCAACTTTTATATTTGGCGGCACAACAGCGGCCGCTGGTGATACCAATCCAAACGGAAATGACGCTATCGTAGTGTCGTTTCACGACCCCGCAGCTACCTTCAACGCTACAGCCATTGCCACCGTTGGTAGCGTAGGATCCGTAACCATTCAGCTATGGCTGCCAATAGACCTGGAGGCGGGAAACTCAGTTGGGTTAACCTTCCCCGCCCAGTTTGACATCGATGCTGCCGACACGGTCGTCATGGCCTCAAGCTTTGACGCTGGTGCAGCCACCTTCACCGCCGAAGTTAATGCTCAGACTTTATCACTGCAGGCGGATGATGCGGTGACCGCTGGACAGGGAACGATAACAATCACCGGCATTGTTTCTGCTTATCAAGCCGCTCCAGACAGCGTTTCGGTGGGCGTAGAAACGACATTTGGGAATGGTGAGTTTATTTCCTCCACCACTGATGCCATCGCCGCCACCACCGCCGCCACCCTGGGCGGCACCCCAAACGTACAACCGGCAGCCTTGGATAAGAATACCCCCACAACCGTAACCGTAACCTTCACCTCCATCGTGGAAGTTGATAATGATGATGTCATTGTCGTCACCTTCCCAACGAACTACAACGTCAGTTCGGCTTCTGGCGGCACCTGCGCTTCCATGGATGGGGACTTTGCCACCACGGTCGCGGGATTGGCAGTGACTATAACCCGCTCTAATGGGACAGATACACCCGCAGGCGCCATGACCTGTACCATCGCCAACGTCATTACCCCTTTTGTCTCCGGAGTAACCGGAGGTTACACCATTCAGGTCTTCCAAACCGGAGGTGTTAACCTCGTGCAAACGGCCACCGCAGCCGGTGACGTCATTGTCGGCAGCAGTGGCGGAGCTGGAGCAAGCCGGAGCTACAACAACAGCTCTTCTTCCAGTTCCTCCAGCACCACCGGCGCAACCACCACGACGACCACAACTACCACCACTACGGGTACTACCACTGGAACAGCTGCCACCACCGATGAAACTGCCACGACAGAAGCTGACACCGATCAAGCCGCTTCTCCCGCTGCAACTCGAGCAGAGCAGATCGCTCAACGCATCGAAACCTTCACGACTCTGACCGTCTCCGAACTCCGCAAGGAAGTCGCCACGGTTCGCACGGAGGTAAGGGAAGAACACAAAGCAGCCGTGGAACATTATGTTGATAGCCGTCGCGAAATCCGTGCCGACGCTTCGCTGGCATTCTCGGCCAAACAGGTGGCCCTGAAAGAACTCCGTAATGAACTCCTGGAAGGACTTAAAGCGCGTCTGGCAAAACGAAAGGAATTAATCAGGGCCATTAATGCCGAAGTACGAGGGAAGCGCAAACAAGATAGCTCGTCCTGAGCCGCTCTCATCCTCAAGTCTTCTCGACCGGAGTCCCGCTCACGCTGGGCTCCGGTTTTGTTGTGGGGGAAGGAGGCTTGACCGGATGGGGATCATCATGAAGATCAAGTTCCGCGCCCATAACTTCGTGGCCGAGAACACCCAAGGAAACCACGACTTTCGACATCTCCTCCATCGTCATCCCACACCAGTACACGTCATCTTTTTTCAGAAAGTAATTAAATCCGGTGGCGGGAATCGGAGAGGAAGGCAGGTAAACCAGATAATGCTCTTCGCCTCGAATCTTGTAGGTCTGCCGCGAAGACAAAACGCCGAAGGCCTTGGTGTTCGCGAAGTTGACGATAACCACCTCCCCTATTTTAGAAATATCCCGTCCCGACTGCTTGTCGGACCAGAGGCCGAATAATTGGTCAAAGGATTGATAGATTTTGTTGATGATGGGAATTCGGTCGAAGAAAGCGCGGAGAGCGGCAGAAATGCTGTTCTTGGCAAACCCCTGCGTGAAGTATCCCACTACCGTGATCACGAAGAGCAGCATCAAATACCCCATGATCAGAGCCAGGGTCGGCGCGAAATTAAACCAGCCGAAGAGAATCTGCCAGATCACGGCAAAGACGCTCTCTCCACCGACCAGTTTGTTGAGAAAGTCAAAGATCCAACCCAGCAGAACCATGGTGGCTCCAAGCGGAAGTAGAATGAGAAAACCAGAAATAAACCAGCGCAAAACCATGGAACAGAGCTTTTTGAAGTCTCCCAGGAAGCCATCCATAAAGGGGTGATTAAGAATCGGGTTCATCATAACCAAAAGCCTTGAACAGACCAACCAATCCGTTACAATCGTTGAGCCTTGGGGTTATAGCTCAGTTGGCTAGAGCGCTACATTGACATTGTAGAGGTCTCAGGTTCAAGTCCTGATAACCCCACCATTTCAAGACGCCACATTGATCCGCCACGGCGGATAGAGGTCTCAGGTTCAAGTCCTGATAACCCCACCAGCTATTTGTTCCGCAAGTACTGGTACAGCGCGATCGCCACTTCGCCCCTGCTCAGCTGTTTGGCTTGCTCAAATTTGCTCTTTGAGCTGTCCGGAAACAGGTCATACTTATCGACAACCCCCACGATTTCATAAGCCCAGTTTCGAGATGAAATATCCTGGTACCGATGAGGCAATCCCAGTTCGAGGTTAAAGGCACGCAGCATCATGGTAACAAGCTGATCTTTTTGAACGTTCTGCATGGGGAGCAGCAGACCGCCGCTTGCCCGGGCTATTCCTCGCTGAATCAGCTCGATCAGATGGGACTCGTACCAGGAACCTTCCAATACGTCTGAAAAACGTCCGTGATTCCGAAGACCCTGAGCGGCGTTTCCCCGCAGTTTCAAGAGCATTTTGGCCACCTGGGCCCGCTCCACCGGAAGGTTCGGATAGAACTTCCCGTCCGGGAAACCCTGTATCACTTTCAGCTCGCGAAGTTTCTCCACGGCTTTGGCAAGAAGCGTTCCGGCCGGAACGTCTGGAAAAAGACCGGATGTTTCCCCGTCCGCCACTTCCGCTTCTTTCACCAGCATGGCAGAAATCCACTCTTGAATCGATGCCGGAATCCACTGAGGACGAAAGTGCCACACCCCAGTGGCCACCACGGCTAAAATCACTATCGCAGCTAAAAGTTTTTTCATGGGAGTATTTACGGGGCTATATTATGTTAGTGAAGTCAATGAATCGCAAGCTGAGTTCAGGGGCTCTAGCACCTCGCTCAGATCATTGCTTGACTCTAAATGAGGAGATTGTAAAATGTGATCTACAATTTTTTGTATGGATGAAAACCCACCACTACCACGAGAGATCACACAGGGCATTAAACCCCGTCAGCCCTTTGGGTCTGAAGCAGAAGCAATCAAGGCGCTAAGGAAAGCATCTGAAATCCCCAACAAGGCTGCCCGAATCCTGGGACGTGATCATGCTGCGGCTCTGAGTCGTCTCCTGCAAGGGAATGAAGTCCTCGAGCTGGATGGACTCCAAATGTCTGAGGTTTTGACAATTCCAGAACTGGCCTGGTATACCATGATCCTGCCAGAATTTAGAGCCTTTCGCCTGAAATTACAGGATATTGCGCTAGGGATGTCTGGGAACATGCCAAAACAGCTTAAGAGTCAATTTTCCAATATTTTCACAGCGGATGGAACGTGTAGAAAACCCGAAAAACTCCTCGAGATGTACGGTGATATCACGATCGGAATGTGCAATCATCTAAGGCTTAAAGGATATTTCACTTTCCGAAATGGACGAATAACGGAATTGGAAGATCTCC
>JAUYKR010000074.1 GCA_030699855.1 bacterium | reverse complement strand
CAGGATGGCATTTTACGGGCCCTGTTCGACTTTGGAAATCTGGTCATTCAAACGGCCGCTAGCGGGCGACATGTCGGTAGCGGTTCCAGCGAGCATCTGCTGGTGGAGGATATCGCTCATCCCAAAAAGGTTCAGCGTTTGATCGACGAAGTTTCCTATCGCGTTAAGCATCACATTAGGATCGATCGCGATGAATTGCTCAAGATCTGCGGCCTGCCGGTGCCGAGGTTAGGCGAGTTTGAAGCATTGCTGAAGCGATTTGCGGAAAGACTGAGAAAACTGCTAGAGTAGTGCCATCTTCAGCGGTTTTTATGAATTTAGAAGTCATCATAGGGTTGGAAGTCCATGCCCAGGTGGCTACGAGCACGGGCCTCTGGTGTGCTTGCAGTACGGATGATTTTGATGCCGAGCCGAACACTCTCATCTGTCCGGTCTGCGTGGGCTACCCGGGAGCGCTGCCCGTTTTAAATGCGAAGGCGCTGGAATTGGCGATCAAGGCGGCTCTAGCCCTCAACTGCTCAATTCCGGAGGAGGCCAAATTTGATCGGAAAAATTACTTCTACCCCGATCTGCCCATGGGCTATCAGATTTCTCAGTACGATCAGCCGATCGCGGTGAAGGGAAAGATGCAGGTTGAGGTAGGAGGGGAGAAGAATAAAAAAGAAGTGGGTATTACCCGCCTTCATCTGGAAAACGACGCCGGCAAACTGATGCACGAAGGGGACTGGAGTTTGGTGGATTTCAATCGGTCAGGGTCGCCGCTCATGGAAATTGTGACCGAGCCAGATCTGCGCTCTCCGGAGGAAGCCAAAGCCTTTGCGGAAGAACTGCAGAAGATTTTACAAACAATCGGTTCCAGCGAGGCCAACATGTACAAAGGCCAGATGCGCTTTGACGCCTCGGTTTCCCTCCGGCCGATGGGGGAAGAGAAGCTCTACCCGCGCGTAGAAATCAAAAATCTCAACTCCTTCCGGACGCTGGAAGCGGCGCTTCACTACGAGATCCGTCGGCTCAGTAAGCTCTGGGAAGAAGGTAAAGCTCCCGAGCGGGAGATCACGGTGGGTTGGATCGAGGAAGAGCAGCGCACGCAGATGATGCGCGAGAAAGAAACAGCTGCTGACTACCGCTACTTTCCCGAACCGGATGTGCCGCCACTCAAGATTTCTCCCAAATGGGTGGAGGAGTTGCGGGCCAGTTTACCCGAGCTTCCGGCGGTCTACCGGGCCAGGCTGATCGAACAATATGATTTGAACGATCAGGAAGCGGAGATCGCGGTTACCAGTATCAACCTCGGCCGCCTCTTCGAACAGGTGGCGAAGGAGAGTGGAGATCATAAGCGGGCCAGAACTTTTGTTTTTTCCGCCCTGCTCAGTCACTTGAATAAGGAGGCGTTGGATGTGTCCCAATGTAAAGTCCAGCCGGAACATCTGGTCGAGCTGATCAAAGCCGTTGGTGCCGGAAAGATTTCGGCGAGCGTCGGAAAAGAAGTTTTGGAGGAGACATATTTAACCGGCAAAGATCCGCTGGTGGTCATCCAGGAGCGGGGCCTGGAACAGGTGAGTGATGTCGGTGAATTGGAAGGTATTTGCGAAAAGGTGTTGGGGGATAATGCCGGCATTGTCGCCGACTACAAAGGAGGCAAGGAAAAAGCCTTTGCCGCTCTCATCGGCAAAGTGATGGCGGCGACCAAAGGACAGGCGAATCCGAATATGGTGACGGAAATTTTGAAGAAGAAGGTGGGGTAGGACAGAACGGGTATTTGTGGTTTTTTGCTGCGGATGTCCATACCCCTCCCTCTTATGACCAGAGCGCAGCTAAATCATTGGCTGCGCTAACGCTTGCACTATCAGATCCTCGGACGTCCTCGTTTCAAAATTCAAATATTCCTTCCTATCCCGATAGGCTATTGATATTTTGTCAATTGAGCAAATTTTGACTTGAACACCTTTTTGGTACAATAGAGGTGAGTCTAATTGTTTCAGATGTGGGAAACTTCCGCCGACGTTCTTAACATGATTCTGGCCATAGGCGTGGGCGCCGTCTGTTTTGTGTTGATATTCGTGTTGTTTTATCTGGTACTCGTTCTTCGCGATCTGAGCTATGCCTCTCGCCACGTTCGCGATACTACCCAGGCCATAAATGACTACGTGCGGACGCCCATGAAAATAGCTCTCGAGGCCTACAAAGGCGTGCGCGACGTGATGGGGTGGGTAGAGGAGCGGGTACCTTTCGATCGCGCTCAAGGCAAGGAAAAGAAGAAGGAAGAGGGGAAGAAAAAATGAGTGATTACCCTTTCTGCTTCAAAATTTGCTTGGCGGCGTAGATGCCGGTGATATAGCTGTCTTCCATGCCGCACATATTGAAGTCACCTATCATGTAGAGGTTTTTTCCCCGGAAAAATTCAACCGGCTCATCTTCCGCAATACTAAAGGCCGGTTCCCAGTGTTTTTTTGCGATGATTTTATATTTTTTGAAATACTCTTCAAAATCCGGATTTTTTCTTTTGTGGTAAAAAAGGTAACTCCCATCTTTTTGGCAGGCTAGGTCCAGCACTTCTGATCTTTCATCGAAGAGGTGATACCTTACCTGTTTCCATTTTTTTCTCGGCTCTCCCTCGATATGAAACATATATGCCTCTATGGAATGAGGTTTGACTTTTATGTCAATTAGCTTTTTGGCTTTTTCGAGCGGAAGCGCTATCACAATGTTTTTTGCGCGATAGAACTTTCCTGAAGCTGTTCTGATGCGGTAATGGAGCATGTCCTTCTCGAGCTGAGTCACTTCATCAAGGTGTACTTTTGGATCGATTCCTTTTAAAAGTCTCTTTTTTAAAAATGTAAATTCGTAGATTGGAAATAAAAGGTAGAGTGCCCATCGCAGGTATTCGAGCGCTTTTAACTTTGAGGGCCTACAAAATATGAGGCCGTATATGGCTTCTGACGCATAGTCATCAGCTAAATCTGATATCTTGTGTTCCTTTATAAAAACACTTGCCTTTGTTTTGAAAAGATAAGAGAGATAATCGCTCTCCTCAATGGCTTTTTTTTGTGAAACGTTTTTACACCGCTCTTTGAAGCGCAGGTAGTGTTTTCTGTATTTTAACAAAATAAATACCAGCCTTATGAATTGAATCGGATAGCGGAGGCAGCTGATGAAGTGGTGGGTTTTTCCATTTTTATGGAATCCTAGTTGGAAGAAATCAATTTTTTTCCCTCTTTTCGTATACTTTGAAAGATGGGTGTAGTCAGATCCGATGAAGAAAGCCCCGTAGGCGATCTTGTCGTCCTTTGAGAAGACAATTCGTCCTCCAATATCCTTGGAGATTATTTTGAAGTTTTTGTAGCCATTATCATAAAGCGTTCTGGCACAGCCAAGTCCGGAGATGCCGCCTCCAATAATGATGGTATCGTAGACTTTCATAAGTTCAGATATTCCCTCTATTATAGCGCCTTTTTGAGGTTTTTTCCAGCTGGCTTGTCGGCTATGATGTGGACGTTTTTTTCATGTATGCGCTTCTTCTCCGACCAGGCCGTCGTCCTCAAAAAGCATTCCGTCGGCGAAAAAGATGAGCTGGTGATTTTGCTCAGCAAAGTTCACGGACGCCTGGCGGCGATGGCCAAGGGGAGCCGGGATCCCAAGAGCCGCAAGGCCGGAGCTCTTCAGCTTTTTAATACCATCGCTTTTCAGGCTCGGGAATCGAGAGCCGGTTCGCCGTATCTGCAACAGGTCAAACTGCTCACCTCAAGAGGTTTTGGGATAGTGGAAGGGGGCGGCGAACTTGAAAAATATTATCGTGCCGCGCAAATCGTTCGATTCACGCTCGATCACGTCCATGAAGGGCAGGAAGCAGCTCGAGTTTTTGCAGACCTGAATGAGGCCCTGGATCTGATTGCCTTCCCCCTCATTGACCTGATCTATCAGGTGCGTCTGCTCAGCGATCTGGGCTTTTTGCCCGACTGGTCGCGCTGCTCCACGACACACCGAAAGCTGGATCTGAATCAACCACTGGGTTTTTCTGAAGAAAATAAAGGGTTCTCCGGTCAGCAGGCCTTTCGAGGCGGGATCAAGGTCAACGCGGAACTGGTGAAAGTCTTATCTTTTTTCCAGCGAGGAGCGGTGCAGCGCTCGGTCAAGGTTCAGGTCAGTTCCGGCCTGGAGGAGCGAGCGAGGGGCATTTTGCAGAAAATTACCATCCACTAACCTATGAATAAAGAGACGCTCCTTCAGCGGATCCGCATCATCGATCTCATTCGCCAGTGGTTTAAGGATAGAGAATTCTTGGAAGTGGACACGCCGTTGATGGTCAGGCATCCGGGGATGGAGCCGCATTTGGATCCTTTTACTACCGAGCTGAAGGACAAGGACGGTTCAGTTTTGGAAAGGCGATATCTGATCACTTCACCGGAATTATCGATGAAGAAACTTCTTGGTGTCGGTTTTGATCGGATTTTTCAATTGGGGAAGGTCTTCCGGAATGGGGAGGTTAGTTCGGAGTTCGGAGTTGGGGGTTCGGAGTCTTTGCATCACCATGAGTTTACGATGCTGGAGTGGTATCGGGTGGGGGTGGGATATGAACAGATGATGGAAGATTGTGAGAGTTTGTTGAGGTTTATAGTTAAGGAGTTCGGAGTTGGGAGTTCGGAGTCAGGAGAAGGGAGTTGGGAGATCCCGCCACGGCGGGCAGGCGGAGTGAGGAGTTCGGAGTTCGGAGAAGGGAGTTCGGAGAAGGGAGTTCCCGCCACGGCGGGCAGGCGGAGTGAGGAGTTTAAGGTTGCGATCATGGGGGATTGGAGGAAGCTCTCGGTACGAGAAGCATTTCT
Source organism: bacterium (assembly GCA_030699855.1). GTDB lineage: Bacteria > Patescibacteriota > Gracilibacteria > JAUYGZ01 > JAUYGZ01 > JAUYKR01. The sequence goes on along the minus strand of JAUYKR010000074.1, from coordinate 1,892 downwards.
GCAGTTTGCGAGTATGGACTTGGAGAAGTTAAAGAATGTTCAGGATTTTCAGACCGAGGTGAGAAAACGGTCATATGCCTCCGCACAGGACCTGAGCTGGGATGATCTGTTCTTCTTAGTCATGCTCAACGAGGTGGAGCCGGCCTTGAAAGAGCTTGGTCCGATTTTTCTCACCGACTATCCGGCCAGTCAGGCCGCGCTGGCGAAAAAGCGGGATGATAATCCTTTCTTCGCTGAGCGTTTTGAACTGTACATCGACGGTGTCGAGCTCTGTAACGCTTTTAGCGAACTCTGTGATCCGGTGGAACAGCGCCAGCGGCTTGAGGCCGAACAAGAGCAGCGTCGGCAGCTCGGCAAAGAGGTCTTCGAAATCGATGAAGAGTTTTTGCAGGCGCTTGGCAGCATCACGTCAGCTGCGGGAAACGCCCTGGGAGTGGATCGGTTAGTCATGCTTCTTCTCGGTAAGCGAAGCGTTCGGGAGGTGATGTACCTTTAGATTTATTGCCTCGCCGATAAATAGGTGTTGATGTTTTTGAGCAGCGCGAAGAACTCAGCGTAGTTCAAGTCCCGATCCGGCTCAAAGGTGTCACTGTTCAGGCCGGAAAAAATCCCGATGAGGGCAGAGAATAGAGCGTGGTGAACCAGAGGAGAATCCGTGGGGATGTCATTATATTTGTTCGCAGGCTCGATTTTGGCCATGGCTTCCTCCAAATCAACTCCGGACAAGTGGGCGATAAAACGATTGGTCATCACCAGGGCTTGGGAACGCCTGATCGGCTGGTCGAAATGATCGATTCTGATGGTGGAGGGAAGGAGTTGGAAGCCCTGTCCCTGTTCAAGCAGCTCACTATCGGCTAAAAATACCGGCTGGTTGGATGGGGTGAGCAAGTATTCCAGGAACGTTCGCAGGGGGATGGCGGCCAATGGGTCCGGACCCATGAGGATGTCCGGATTTATATCCGGAAAAAAACTTTTTACCACTTGCAGCTGAACATACATGAACAACGCCCCGGCTTCCTGGTACCAGGTGTCGGCGTACATCTTTTTTAAGGCGAGCGGAATGTGGTTGAGATCTATTACTTGAGAGACCAGAAGAAGCGGAGTGGTGAAGGTCTGAGGATTTGGAACGGGGTGATTTGTAAGAGTTTGAGTTTCAGCTTCCTCTTGCGCGGCGGCATGAGTTGTCGACTCTGCAGGCAATGGAAGTATTTCCCAGGAAGCGGCTCTGCCCTGACTTGATTCAGCGACTGCCATTGGGGCTTCCGATATATGAGCTCTTATTGTCGGAGAAGAGAGTCTTCTCATACTTCTTCCGGAGGAGGAACCGCTGGAAGGAGTGGTAAAGATCCAATTTGTATTGCCACCTCCATCCACGCATCCAGTCGTGCAACTCAGCGTTGGTTGAGCGACGATACCTTGAATGTTGAGAAATGAAAGATTTACCGTTCCGGGAGCGTTTAGGGCAGCTGTTCCGGGGCCGCTACTGGTTAGGGTAATCGGATTCCCGTTTTCTCCGCCCAAGACCAATGTTCCGGTAATGGTCTGTGTTTCCCCCGCGGGGAAGGTAAGGGTAGTGGGTCCCCCCTGTCCCTTAAAGAGATTCAAGAACGTCGTGGATCCAAAGAATTCTTGATCGTTATTATTGTTTAAGAAAACCGTGGCAACTCCCGGAGTGAAGGTTCCACCATTTTCCAGTGACCAATTTCCGAAAAGGGTTATGCCAGCGGTTGGGGCTACCAGTGTTCCTCCGTTTCGGATGGTAATGTTTCCGGCGACGGTAAGGTCATTGATACCCAAGGGTGAGCCATTAAAAGTTCCGAAGATATCGAGAACGTTAGTGTCAAATCGATTTGTTGTTTGCTCAACGGTAGCGCCGGCGTTGATCTGACTGT
>JAUYKR010000066.1 GCA_030699855.1 bacterium | reverse complement strand
CGGCACCGTGGTCAAAACCAACGAAAAAGAGCACCCGGAGCTGCGCAACAAGATCGTGACCAGCGATATGGACGCCATGCAGCTGGTGACCGACAAGACCTGCGTCTCCAGCCTGCACAAGGGCTACCAATCCACCGAGTGTTTTTATCCGGCCGAGGTGGAAAAGAAGTACGGCCTCCGGCCCGACCAGATCGTTGATTTCAAGGCCCTACAGGGCGACAGTTCGGACAACATTCCCGGGGTTAAAGGCATTGGCAAGGTGGGGGCACTCCAGCTGCTGCAGGAGTTCGGTTCCCTCGACGGAATTTACCGGCACCTGGATCAGGTGAAAGGAAAGAAGCACGATTTGTTGACGGAACAAAAAGAGCAGGCCTATTTCTCCCAGGAACTGGCCACCATCAAGACTGACGTACCTTTGGACTACACCTTAGAGGCCTGCACCGCTCACGACTTTAACCAGAACGCGGCCACGGCGCTGTTCGAATCCCTGCAGTTTTATTCGATCATCCGGCGCATGCAGCAGTGGAAGAAGGGAGGTAACATGAAAAAAGGGAGCGGGCTAAAAAAGGAAGAGGTGGCAAAGATATTTGGAAACCGGGAAGTGCAATCCCAGCTTTTTTAGGCCTCCATGACCATTCACCAGGCTCTTAGCCTCAGTCGAGAGCTGCTCAACCGATCCAGCACTCCCCAGCTCGACTCCGAGCTGTTGCTCTGCCACGTACTCGGCTGCGAAAAGACCGAGTTGATCACCCAGTCCGAGCGGGAACTGACGACGGAACAGCTTGAACTGTTCAAAAAATGTGTACAGGAGAGAGCGGCTGGAAAGCCAGTGGAACACATCACCCACCGAAAGGAATTTTTTGGCCGCGAATTTTATATCGACGAACGGGCCCTAATACCCCGCCCAGAAAGCGAGGAGATGGTGGAGGTGGCTTTGGAGTTTTTGAGAGCAAGACCAGAGCTAAAGACCACTATAGACCTGGGCAGCGGTTCGGGAGCAATAGGCATGAGCATCGCTCTGGAACTGCCTGAGCGGCAAGTGATCGGTTTGGAGATTTCTGAGAAAGCACTGGAAGTGGCAAAAATCAACCAGCAGAAGCATTCTTGCCCAAATCTCACCCTGATCCAATCCGACTTGCTCGATCAACTCCCACCAACCTCAAGCTCCATGCCACTGTGCATTATCGCCAACCTGCCCTACATCGGCACGCAGACCCACCACTTCGTCTCCGACGAAGCCGACCGGTATGAACCCCACATCGCCCTCTACGGCGGCCAGGACGGACTGGAGTTGTATCGAAGGACTTGGCGACAGATCAAGGAAAAGAATCTGAACCTGGCCGCCCTGTTTATGGAAATCGGCTTCAGCCAGGCCGAGCAAATGGAAAAAGAAGCCAAAGCAGCCTTTCCGAACCACCAGTTCGAGCTCAAGACCGACCTGGCCGGGCTGCCCAGGATGGCGATTCTTCTCCAAAGATTGTGACTATTTTGCATCATTTTGCAGAAAAGTCGTGACTTTTTTGCATTTCAATGCTATTCTGCCAATATGGACAGAGCACTCAAACAATTCATTCACAGAGACCTTGACCGAAAAATGGTCTTTCTGGTGGGACCACGACAAGTCGGAAAAACTTGGTTGGCAAAAAATATAGGCGAGAGTTTTGGGAAGACCGTCTATCTCAACTATGACCGCCGAGAGGATAGGGCCATTATTGAAGAAGAAGCATGGCTTGAAAGCACTGAACTCCTCATCCTGGATGAGCTCCACAAAATGAACGGGTGGAAAAACTTTCTGAAGGGGGTCTATGATACGAAGTCTCCACATACCAAAATTCTCGTCACTGGCAGCGCTCGTCTCGACGCGTTTCGACAGACTGGCGATTCCCTCTCGGGCAGATTCTTCACCCATCGCCTCCTCCCCCTTTCTCCAGCGGAACTCAGGGGACAGCCACTCGGAGCTGAACTCGATCGCTTTATTAAGCGTGGAGGTTTCCCTGAGCCGTTCTTGGCGGAATCTGACACGGATTCTGACCGCTGGAGGAAACAATACATGGACGGCCTGATCCAGAACGATATTTTGGATTTTGAAAAAATTACTGATTTTAAAGCTCTGCAGCTCCTCCTGGAGCTCCTGAGGGAAAGAGTCGGCAGTACTATTTCCACCAGCTCTCTCGCCCGCGACATCGGTGTCGCTCCGAATACCATCAAAAAATATCTTCAAATTCTCGAGGCTCTTTATGTAATCTTTCGGGTGACACCTTTTTCGAAAAATATTGCCAGGTCCCTTTTGAAAGAGCCGAAGATATATTTCTTCGACACAGGGCTGGTAAAGGGAAGCGAAGGCTCAAAATTTGAAAACCTCGTCGCTGTCTGCCTCATCAAATCAGCCTACTATCGAGTAGACGAATTTGGAGAAGATCTGCAGCTCCACTACCTGCGCACCAAGGAAGGAAAAGAGGTCGATTTCTGTATGGTGAAAAATAACGAGCCACAATACCTAGTGGAAGCCAAAGACACCGATCATCATCTGAGCCCCTCATTGATCTATTTTTCTAAAAACCATGATCTGAAAGGAGTACAAGTCGTCAAAAATCTAAAGCGAGAGAGGCAAGAGGGGCAAATAGAAGTCCGAAGAGGTCTCGATTTCTTGCAAGAGCTACAGGAATGAATGATGCCACCAGTTCGAGCTCAAAACCGACCTGGCCGGGCTGCCCAGGATGGCGATTCTCACAAAGGGCTTTTGATCTTTTGCAGCATCAGGTTGGTCACTTGCGTGTACAACTGCGTGGTGCGGATGCTCTGATGCCCTAAAAGTTTCTGTACAAAACGTACATCTGTACCATTTTCCAGTAAGTGAGTGGCAAAACTATGGCGCAGCGAGTGGAAAGTAGCCGGCTTTTGAATGCCAGCCTTCGCCAAAGCACGCCCAAACACCAGCTGAAGGCTATGAGTGCCCAGCTTTCCACCCCGCTCACTTTCAAAAACCAGATCCTTGCCCTGTTTGCCTGTCACAAACCCAGCCAAATCATCCAACAACTTTCCGGAAAGGAGTGTTAAACGATCCTTGTCGCCTTTCGCCTGCTTAACGTGCAGGGTCATTTGCTCCAAATCAACATCTTGGACCTGTAAAGAAACCACCTCGCTCACGCGCAGACCTGCCGCATAAGCCACGGATAGCATCAACCTGTGCTTTCGGTTGGAGATGGAGCTAAACAAATCCTGGATCTCCTTTCGGCTCAACACCACCGGCAGACGTTTGGATCGCTTAGGGAAACGAATATTTAGTTTCCATGATCTTTCCAAAACCTTCGCCAAGAAAAATTTTATCGCGTTTAAATACACCGCCACCGTCTGCGACGACTGGCCACGCCGGAAGAGATCATCCAAGAAGCCCTTCACGTCATCCTCTCGAACCGAAAACGGATCTCTCCCCAGCCATTGCAAAAACATCCGCACACAGCGTTCATAACTCCGCAAAGTCTTGCTACTATAGTGACGGATACGAAGCTCCAAGCGGAGCTTCTCCAACAACTCGTTCATCCCCCCATGTTAAGAGAGATAATGATACGATAATTTAAACTCAAGTCAAAGACTAAATTGATCGTATAACATACGGAAATCTGCACTTATCGTGAAACATTGGGGATCTGAACGAGTTAGCTGAAATATTCCTTTTCTTTTTTGGGCTATCGCCCAATTGTTTTAAAAAATTTTAAAATTTCTTTTTCTTTTTTTATAAGGGGAATATGGTGTTTCCTCCGCTCCGCTACGGAAACGCTTTTTTGATGAGGGGAATATATGGAGTTCCGCCTAT
>JAUYKR010000054.1 GCA_030699855.1 bacterium | reverse complement strand
TGAGCGATGCCGCCAAAACCAGTCAGGCCGCCCGGGACCTAGCCGATGAGCTGGGACTGGAAGCCGAGCTGAAGCGGATCGAATGCTACGATATCTCCCACATGGGCGGCGAACAAACCACCGCCTCGATGGTGGTCTTTTTGAAGGGTTCTCCGGAAAAAAAGGAGTACCGCCACTTTAAACTGAAAGAATTGGAAAATGGGGAAATAGACGACTGCAAATCACTTCAGGAAATCTTGAGGCGAAGGCTGCAACGCCTGAGCCAGTTCTCGGCGCCGAATCTGAAAGGGTACAGCTTCAAAAAACCACTTAAAAAGGATCAGGAAACCATCCAAAAAACGCTTGAAACCGAGGAGGATCTGGACTGGAGCCGGTTTGTCGGCCTGTATTACCAGGCCGAAGCGCAGGAGTCGAACTTGGTGGGTTTTGCTTCCTTCTCCCATCCCAATACTCCCAATCGCCCCACAGACCACAATACTCTCACTGTTCTCGGACAGACCTGGATCGAAGGTGAACACCTGAATCGAGCCTTGAAACACCAGCTCTGGTCACAACTGATTGAGAAGGTGAAGACAACCCACCTCTACGTGGCCTGTAAAAAAGATGAAAAGGAGGATTACCTCAGCTTCGGCTTCACCGAGCTAAAAAAAGTTCCAGAATTCCTAAAAAAACAAACTCCCAACTCCCAACTCCAAACTCCTCACTCCTTACTCCCAACTCCTTACTCCGAACTAACCTTCCTTATCTACAAAATCAGCAAAAAAACTAAAGATGATACTTCCTTCACTCAAACTCCGGACCTGATCATTCTGGATGGCGGCAAGGGCCAGCTGAATGCCGGTTTGGAAGTGCTGAAAAGCTCCGGCCTGAACATCCCCATGATTGGTCTCGCAAAGCGCGAGGAAGAAATTTTCCTTCCAAAACCAACACATCAACCTTCAACTCCCCACCTGCCTACCGGCCTACCCGCCGTGGTGGGACAGGCAGGCTCCCCACTCCCGACTCCGAACTCTGAACTCCCAACTCCTTATTCCCAACTCTCCTCCATTCTCCTGGCTAAAAACTCCCAGGCTCTATATCTGGTTCAACGCCTGCGCGACGAATCCCACCGCTTCGCCAATGAGCTGAGAAAAAAGCTGGGTGGTAAGAAACTGACCGCATCGGAAATCGATGACATCCCCGGCATCGGCCTCATCATCAAACGGCGGCTGCTGAAACAGTTCGGCTCCATCAATGCGATCAAATCCGCCCCCATGGCAGACCTGGAACGCGTGGTCGGCCAGTACATTGCGAAAATGTTGAAGGAAAAGCTGGGGGGTACCGAAAAGTAGCGGAGGGAAAGAGGGAAGAAAATTGCGATGCGAGGACTGCTGTGGGCCAAAATAACCCATCTAGTTTTATTTGGTTGAAGGAATAACTGAAGTTAGAACCCTGTTGATTTTGGGGGTAGTTATGGGCAATCCGCAGCGAGCAAGCTTCTTCCCTCTTTCCCTCCTTAAAATTCAACTTCTTCTTCCGGCTCTTCCTCATTCACATTCAGCTCTTTCACATCGGAAGGCAATACCGCTTCAATGGCCGCCCAATCGCTATCGTCGGAAGCGGGAACGGTAACGGTCACGTTATCCCCCACCTTGCCCTTGTAATAGGTCACGGAGGCCAGCAAGACTTTGTAAGTCCTCTTTCCGGCCAGCACCTTGTACTGTCCGTCACCGTTGACCAGGGTGCCCATCAGGCTCTTGCGCGGAGCTGGACCGATTTGTTTGTACATTAGTTTGCCGTCCGGCATGATGCTGAGCTTGAGTTGATCACCAGCCACCAGTTTGGACTTGGAAGCGTAGTTGGCCGGAACCGGATAGGCTTCTCCATCTCCCGCCACCATCTGCTCGCCATTGAAAATACCCTCAATCACTTTATTGGGATTTTGAGAGGAGCTGCTGACCGCCGGGGCAAAATCCATCTGGCCTTCCGGCACGTCCTCTCCAGAAAGCTCCAGAAGCAGCTTTTTGGCACTCCGGAGGGAAGCTTCCGCGCTGGTAATCATTTGCTGTATTGCATCTATTTTGGACGCCATAGGTTTTGTTTTGAAATATTTTTTACTGGCTCTTTCCCCCATCACTCTCAGAGCAGTGTACCATTATAGCAGTTCTCGAGCGGCTTTTCAAGGGCTTAGTCCTCGATTTCTTCCTTGCCCTCCACCTCCAGCCACTTGCGCTTGCCCACCTGGAGCAGTTTGACCTCTCCTACTTTCAGCTCCACGATGGCGTCCTTGTCGGTAATTTTTTCCTCATCGATTCGCACCCCTCCCTGTTCGATCAAGCGCTTGGCATCTCCGCGGGATTCCACCATTTCCAACTCTTCGAGCAGAGCGAAGACCTTAAATTTTCCGCTGTCAAACTTCACCCGATCAACCTTCTCTGGCTTGCCGCCTTTGGCAAACACTTCATCAAAATCCTTCGCGGATTGGTCCGCGGCCTTGGCATCGTGGTACATAGTGACGATTTCTTTAGCGAGTAAAACTTTAAAGTTCTTGGGATTTTCTCCACCCTCCATAGCCTTTCGGTACTCGTCGATCTGCTTGAGAGAAACATCGGTAAGCAAAGTGAAGTAACGGACAATCATGTCATCGGCCATCGACATGACCTTCCCGAACATCTCCGCTGGTTCGTCCATCAGACGGATCATGTTGTTATAAGCCTTGGCCATCTTTCGACCGTCCGTGCCTTCGATCAGGCTGGTGGCCAACACATGCTTTTCCTTTTGGTTGTAAATGCGTTGCAGCGTGCGCCCCGCCAGCATGTTGAAGGTTTGATCATTGCCTCCCACCTCCAGATCCACGTCCATAGCCACGCTGTCGTAACCCTGCATCAGCGGATAAAGAAATTCATGGAGCCCGATGGGCTTTCCACCATCCAGACGGCGCTGATACATGTCGCGCTCGATCATCTGCTGCACCGTAAACTGCTGGGCCAGCTTCACCACGTCCTCAAACGCGAGCTTGGACAACCAATCGGAATTAAATCGAATCTGAATTTTGTTGAAGTCCAAAATTTTTGAAGCTTGCTCCTTATAGGTTTTCAAGTTGGTTTCGATCTGCTCCATCGTCATCACCTGCCGCATACCTTCCTTGTCGGAAGTATCGCCGATCAAGGCGGTGAAGTTGCCAATCAGCAGGATGACCTCATGACCGAGTTCACTAAAATCGCGAAGCTTGCGCAGCGCTATGCTATGCCCCAAATGCAGATCAGCTCCGGTCGGATCAATGCCAAGATACAGGCGAATCTTATCACCACTCTTTAATCGTTGTTCCAGAGTCTGACGAACAATCACTTGCTCGACTCCACGAGTCAATAATTCATCCAAAGGAAGAGCAGCCTTGGCCATGCATGAGAGGTGATGAGAAATGAGCCTCCGCATTGTACTAAAGAAAGCCAAACAAGGCAAGGTTACTATCCCATCGTACCCTCCACAAATCCGAAAGCCGCCAACAGTTCATCGAAAGCTACCAAGCCCTCATTAGAGGGTTCAAATCGAGACAGGCCGGCAAAAGCTGATTGAAGAGCTACACTCTCTCTCGCGGCAGCAGGTAAGATTGCATCACCTTCGCAAATTCCTTGCAAGCAAGCAATGATGTTCTTTTTGATCTCCACCAATTCTCCACCCTGTTCGGCCAGACACGTCTGCGCCACCTCATCCAGCACCCTCAGGAAGCGCTGATGGGAGTTGACTTGCTCACAGACCTGATCGAGCAAAATGGAAGCCCTGCGCTCGTATTGGCGTTGCCAGGCCAATGTACCCTTTGCCAAAAACTGGCCGGTGCACACTTCGCTTTTGCCAATCCCTTTCGCCCAGCTGGGATCGAGGAGCTCGCGGAACAGGGGTTTTTGCGCCCTGGCAAACATCTGGAGCTCGGCCACAGACCAGCTGCTGGTATCAATAGGACCTCGTCTGGAAAATTTCCTCCTGGCCCACCACTGTATCAACCTGTTCTGACCTCCGCGTGCCTGAACCAGCTCCAGTTCGTTCTGATGCTGCGTCAGACAAATGCGATCTCTGAGTTCCTGCTGGAGAGCGGGAACAAATCGGACTAAGCCCTCCCACTCGCGATCAAGTAGATCGGCCACGTCACTCAAGCCATTCTGGCGCAAGATCCGACAAGTTGTCGGGCGAACCGTGGCAAACATCAGCATCTGTTTGAGGAGGTTTCGTACTCCGCGAAAGTTGGACAGATACCGGGTCAGGGTTCTATTCTGCTCCTGGCCCTCCAGGATCGCCCGCTTGTCCAACAAAAACGCCGGCATCAACAAGCTGGAAGCAGCCGTTACCGAAATCGCCCGGGCATTGACCTCCGGAGTATGAGCCAGGTCGTAGACCTCGGAAGCCAGGGTATTGTCATTCCCGGGACGGGCCGAGGGACGAGGCCGAACCTTGGGAACCAGCTTGGCAATGACTTCGATGAGTCCGGGCAGCGAAGCGACATTCCCATCCCCGAGTGGGCCGGGCTTCCCCTTTTCGCTTCCCTCACCAGAGGGGGCCCCCATGATCTCCCGATAGCGGGTAAAACCATGGCGGCGCGCGAGCTCGAGAAAATAACGCTCACCACCTGCTTCATACGCGGAGAGTGGTGGTGCAAAGCGCGTCCGTCTTCCCTGATGATCCAACGCAAAATCCCGGTCATGGGCCCTTCTCCAGCGCTCAAATTGCCAGCGCAATCGGCTCCATTCCACAAATCTCATCCGATCGCGGAAGCGGCTCTGGACTGTAACCGCGTGCAGGGGAAATTGCTCGGCCATATCTACCACTCCACTCATTGGAGTCGTCAAAGTCCTCTGATAATGCTGTCCGAATTTTTCCCGCAAAAACCGCCTCAATCGCAGCTCCTCAGATCCGGTTGAATCCGGACAATCATCGCGGAGCTTGCCCCTGAGAAGGGAAAGTCCGGCATCCTCGCTGATGTCGCCCCCCTGCCGATTCGGGGCCTCCCCGCAGCCGAACTTGACCCGAACATCCGTGCCATAACGACGGTTGAACTCATCGACCGCGCTGCACACTTTTTCGAACTGAACGCGTGCCGCTTCCTGACCCATCAATCGGGAGAGATCCGACCCGGCGATAAAGATCTCCGAGCAATCACGATTCATGACATACGGATCGCTATGAGCCATGGTGGCAAACACTGAACGCAAATAGCTCTGGATATATTCAGGATCGGTCGTTTCCGGAGTTTCAAAAAGAGGAACCATCGATACCGGCATTTGGACCGAATAAACCGGAGTCCCGGACTCCCGGCCATAGACCTCCCTCAGAAAATTCCCCCAGGCTCCAAGCTCCTCCAAAGCCCTTTTCCAGGGCTCATGAACACCATCTCCGGACGTTCCACACTGCGACAGCATCACCTGGGGAACAATTGGTAAGGCGCTGCCCTTTTTGACCCCAGCAGGCAGATGCCTTCGGTAAAAATCTCTCTCTTTTGCATAGGCTTCGCTAACCCGACCAATCTCATTGAGGTCATAGACCTGGAGTGCAATATTCCAGGCCAGATCAAGAAGCTGTATCGCCCCATCCGGGGGATTTGCCTGTGCGGGATCTGCCTCTAGAGCCTCTATATACTGTCTGATGTTGTTTCGCTCCGGCCTTGGATCCAGAGACATGTACCACCTGAGAGCTGCCGTACACTTGGGATCAATGCGAGGATGAAAGCTGATTCGATCGGAGACAAAGGTCATGCGTGGCGCCCTAAGTTTCTCCTGCTCTTTTTTAAGGCGGTTGAGAATGGTTTTGAGACGAACAATCCTGTCCTTACGATGAGCCTTGGCTTTTTCCATCAATCCCTCCAGCAAAGGCCGCCTTCCATTAGCCCTGTCCGTCTGTAACAGTAGGGTGAGTTCAAAAATAGCCTCATCATTTTCCGAGGCGGCCAACAGGGCATCATGATACTGCCCAAGAAGATCGGGACAGTTCTCAGCCAGCCCTAAGCGGATTCCCTTTTCGATATCCGCCCGCATCCGGTCCAGATACTGGGTGAACATCTCTCCGGGAGCCCTGGAGTCTCTTCCTACCACTTTGATACCGTCCCGATCCGCCCAGCGGACATAGCGCGAACAAATTCCATTGGCGATCAAAAACTTGGACTGCTGAACAAACTCAATTGTTTCATCATAGACTGTGCCGTTTTGGCTATGGCAGGAGGGATATACTCGAGTCAGGAGAAAGTCGTCGGGATCATCACTTTCATCGATGCTCATAAACACACCAACATTTATGCCATCTCCCTGGAGCTCGGCATGATGATCCGAAAGGTGATGGGGCTCGATTTTGGCGTTGGAAAAACGTCTGACCTTCCCCACAAAAGCGGCTTGAAGGGCATCGCGCAGAGACCTGGCCCGAAGACGGCAAAAATCATTCGTCCACTCAGCCTCCCCACCTTCATTCCGCATTCGTCTGAATTCCCGTTGCGACTCCTTGATCTGTGACAGAAAGGCTCCCTGAAACCCATTCGGCGTCAGCTGGGTCGGATGAACGGTTTCATCGAAGAGTCGATCCCGGTGCTCGACCACCGACCTTTCACCGCGTTCCTCCGGAATCTCCAGCAGATACCGATACAAAGACCGCTCCACCCGCTGCCAGAACAGCGACTCAAAGTCTCCGACCTCATCGGCCTCTGTCTGCGGATCTCTGCCGGCCGCTCTCCAGCTTTTGGCCAGCTCAACGGCAGCGGCCAAATGGCGAACGAAGGTCTCGCGATCTCCCGGAGCGATGGCAGTGGCATTGATCCGCACGTAATCATTGGTCGCAATAACTCCACAATTGCCGCTAAAAACTCCGGCACAGTGAATATCGTCGGCTGTAACTCCCTCGGCACGCAGAGAGTCAGTCGGCTGCAGGGAAATAAAAAATCCTCCGGCCGCGTCCACGCCGGGATCACCCACCAGTTTCAAATGCTCCTGAACTCCAGGAACAGAGCAGGCAGCCGTCATCGCCTCCGAGCACTCGGCCATGTAGGTGATCATAGCAGCCTCGTACTGCTCCTGATAGCGAAGAATAGCCTCTCTGGTTTCCTCATCGGAAAGACCCTCCAGACACATGCGCGGATTGCCCGTAACCGCCACCGCCGTCAAAATTTCGTTGAGAGCGCTGCCAAAGGAGTTGAGTCCCCGACGCAGGCCCCGCAGCTTGGAATCGACGGCAACGATCACCGCCTCACTGACATTTTCCGGGGTCAAAACAGCAAAGTCGGCGTGCCGAAAGCCATACACCCCAAAGCGCTTGGTCCCGTTGCGGCAGACCATCGTCAGCATATTTTTATTTTGTCCCGGAACCATATAGGACGAAAAGGGCCTGTCGATCACCCGATTGCCCCCGCTGGCATCGGCGGAATCCCGGGTAAAGGGATCGTAGGGCTCGTCACAAATGATGTTGATGAAGAAACCATCCCGGGCGGACTCTTGAACGACATCAGCCAGCTCTTTGGCCTGAGCCTTGGTCGGCATCGCCCCGGAGGGATTGTGTGGAAAATTGAAGTAGAGGGTCACCCGCTTGTAGCGCTGCCTTCGAGCTTGTTCCAAAGCCGCACGAAGACGATCCGGCCGAATCACCCCATCGCCGTCAACATATTCGCAATCGCTGGCAAGCGTGTCGTAGTGTTCGGCTTTGAGGTTGATGGCTCCCCAATAGGTCTTGGGACAGAGCACCTTGGAGCCGCCCGTGACTCCGCAGGCAAAACCATATTCCATGCCCGTCGCCCCTCCGGGCACGGATATCGGCGCCACTCGCAGCGCTCTTTCATAAGCGGATTGAGCCGCTTCGCGCTTGGACAAGTTGGGATTCTTACAGTCACTCAAAAACAGTTGTTTGGAAAAGCGGCGATACCAACCGTCATTGCCATTGTACTGAAAGATCTTTTCCAGGAGTTGAGCCCTCTCGGATTCTTCCAACGGCGGTTCAGCTCGATCACCCACGCGATCGACATAAGCCCGCAGGTGCTCCTTGAGCACCGGATTGGCGAGCACCTGGCCGGACTCATCGAAGGCAATTCCAATGCTGGCCCGAAAGCGGGCATCCACGTGTTGGGCGATACGGGCCGACTGCACCGGGACTCCCGACTTCGGCATGCCGGTTCGAGACAAAATCGTCCCGTCATTGCCCTGGAGGAGTTCGGGCCAGTCTCGATCCAGCACTGCGTTATCGGCCCGGGCAGATTCCGACCAAAAAAGCCGGGGAAACTGGGATCTGATTAAGCGGATGGCGCCTTCGGGAGTATCTCCCTCGGCTCGATCGAAAAGGGCCTCCACTTGTAAGCCCGGTTGGAACCCAGATTCACTCTCACCGGCAATCACCCTGAGCTCCAGAAAAACCCTTCTGACCGCCTTCATTCTGGCAGCTATATCAGCATGCTCATAGGCAGCCTCAATGGCATTGGTAATTTCTGCAGCAGAAGGACTTTTAGAAAAAAAACCTTTTTCACGAAAGGAGAAAGGAAACCTCCTCAGTCCGGGGGGAGCGGCGAAACCAGTCCCATCGCCATACTCCGCCAGCACATAAACAAATCGGGAAGGGAAAAGGGAGGGATTCATGACATTCATCAAAACAACAATCCGATACTTTTAATTCCCCCATCATGTATTTTTGCCTTAAAGGACCTTCGTGAGGTCACAATGAGACCAGAGCATAAAAGAGCCCTGACCAGTTGTCAATAAGCCGTTTGTGACATCAGTTCAAAACAAAACCGTTAACGTTTTTCAATCATCTGACTGAGAAAATATTCCAGGACTTTGTTCTCACCGCCAAGCTCGGTGTGAAAAGTAGTGGCAAGAATATTTTTTTCTCGCATCATCACCCGATCCTTCCGGCAGCGGGCTAAAACCCGTACCCCTCTTCCTAACCGGCTGATCCGGGGAGCCCGGATGAAGGAGGCATCGAAAGGTTCCTTGAGTCCCTCCACCTGACCCAGAAATGAATTGAGCTGGCGACCATAGCTATTGCGCTCGACCGTCATATCGAGCAAACCAAGCGTGCACTCGAGCGGCACCGGAGAGACGACATCCGTCGCCAACAAAATCGCCCCCGCGCAGGTGCCCCAAATTGGCATTTTTTTCTTCGCTCTTTGAACAATTTCTTTGTTCAATCCGGAGGAAATCAGCAATTTGGCCATCGTCGTCGACTCCCCTCCCGGCAGGATCAAAGCATTGACCTCCTTCAAATCAGCCGGAGTTCGCACATCCCGCCCCTCAACTCCATGGGACCTGAGCGAAGCCATGTGTTCCTTGAAGTCGCCCTGTAAGGCCAAGACGCCGATAACCATGTCAAAAAATTAAACGCCTCTGTCTTCCATCCTGAGTTCAATCTCCCCAGCATTGATGCCCTCCATTGCTTCTCCCAAATCCTCGGAAACTTTGGCCAGCTTTTTGGGATCATTGTAGTGGGTAACCGCCTCCACGATGGCGCGGGCTCGCTTGGCCGGATCGCTGGATTTGAAAATGCCAGACCCGACGAAGACCCCGTCCATCCCCAGCTGCATCATCAGGGCCGCGTCAGCCGGAGTCGCCACTCCTCCGGCGGCGAAATTGACCACCGGCAAGCGTCCCAATTCCTTGACCTGCTGCACCAGTTCCACCGTCACCCTCATGTCGATAGCCGCCTGTTCCAGGACCGACTCGTTCATGGTCTTGAGGGCATCGATTTGTTCCTGGATGGCACGGGCATGGCGCACCGCCTGAACGATGTCGCCGGTACCGGCTTCGCCCTTGGTGCGGATCATGGCCGCGCCTTCTTTGATCCGCCGCAAAGCTTCGCCCAGATCTCGAGCCCCACACACGAAAGGGACTTTGTAGTCATGCTTATCGATGTGGTATTGCTCATCGGCTGGCGACAAGACCTCCGACTCGTCGATAAAGTCGACTTTGAGGGCCTGGAGGATTTGAGCTTCGACAAAGTGCCCAATGCGCGCCTTGGCCATCACCGGAATCGTCACCGCCTTCATAATCGCCTTGATCAGCTTGGGATCGGTCATGCGGGCCACGCCGCCTGTCGCTCGAATGTCCGCCGGAACCCGCTCGAGAGCCATCACCGCGCAAGCGCCGGCCTCTTCGGCCACCTTGGCCTGTTCGGCATTCACCACATCCATAATCACTCCACCTTTGAACATGCGGGCGAAACCATCTTTGAGGAGGAAGGTAGCTTTTGCTTGGCTCATGTGGAAAAGAATGCTGACACTTTTATACCGTCATTTTCCCCCACCTTCAATTGGAAAAGAAAAAGCCCCGCATTAGCGGGGCTTTGAGAGTCCAAAAAAAGAGAAACATTACTGATAATAAAGCTTGAACACGTGGATCTTAACCGGATTGGCCGTATTATACTGATTCGTATATTCATTAACTGTCACTCTTTCTGGAAAACTGACACCAGTGGCATAAAGCTGAGTCCTAGTAAATTCGAGAGATCCGATCCTGGAGTAAGTGTATGGATAAAACGTGCTCGCACGGTAGGCAACACCCTGCCCTGAAGAAATAGCTCCCTCAAAATAGTGGCCACTACTCAGCATGTCATAAAGATCTATTGTAATCCTCCCGCTACTATCCCAAGGAAATTGCTGTTGATCAACAACGAAGCAGTAGACCTGATAGGTAGTGCTGCTGACATCCAATCCAAAGGGAGTAACGTCATTGTTTCCCCCGCTAGACAGACGACCCTGGATGGGATGCTGAGCAGCTTGAGGGTCCTGTTGACAAGTACTGTTGTATACCTCAATAGCGGAAGCCTGCTGGGCTGGAGGAGGAGTTGTACTAAGTGTCGCTGGAGCCGTAGGTGCTAACTGAACGGGAAGACGAATGACAAAACCTCCTCCGGCATCGATCCACGACCCTAAAGCAACCGGATTGCCATTCAGGGTAATCGCTCCACCAGTACCAAGTGTGGCGGAAACCTCAATCACTGAACCATCCGGGATAACTGCACCAATCGGTTGTAATATTGGCGTAGTAGCAGATGTTCCGTAAAATTTAGCATAGGTATTCGCACCGATCTTAAAAGAAGATCCGCGAGAAGGAACAGGTCCACCTGGAACAACAAAGACGCCTGTTGAAGACCGAATAGTATCACCCGGTGAGAGAGTTAATGTCATCCCTCCTTGTGTCACCAACGCAACCGAGGAATTGATGCCAACAGTAGCGCCGGGCAAAAAAGTTTCTGGAGCAAAACCCGCTCTATTAATGAGGGAACCCGAAGGTATATCGAGTTCCGTATGCATAGGCAAACGAACTGTCGAAAATGAAGAAGAGGATACGGTTGGTGGATTCACCGGAGGATTCGTAGCCGGAACATTTACAGAAAGGTTTGAAACTGGAGGATTAGCTGTCCCCGTTATAGAAACAATATTCATGAGACCCAAAAGGCCCTGGGGCAGATTTTGATTTTGAACCGTTACCACCTGCCGGTTGTGAGGAGCAGCAATAAGCCTCCCGACACTGATCAAAGCTACTCTCTGGGCCTGGAGGGCACTCATAAAACTCTGAAAATACTGAATCGGATTAGCCGCCTGACTGGCGGAAAGACGATTGACATACTGCAGCAACCTCGCCTGGCTTTGGGGTGCGGATGCCAGTGACAAACCGATCACTATCGCGGCCAGGAACAAGGAAAGGGCTTTTGATTTCATGGGAAAAATAATAATGAATCATATTATAGTAACATATTTCATTATAAATTCCAAGCCATTCTTTTCAGATCCAAAAGTCCCATCATCTAGCACTTGACTCCATTGAGTGCTAAATATAGAATGGTTTTCGCTTCGATTACTCTTTAATTTTGTTTGATATGGCCAAGATTATTCCGATTGACGGTCGGGTTGTCCTCAAGGGCGTAGCCGCCGAAGAGACCACCAAATCCGGCATTATCCTGCCGAAATCAGAGGAAAGACCGGAGATCTACCAAGTGATCGCCATCAGTGAAGGCAAGCGCCTGAAGGATGGTTCTTTCCGCAAACACCTGGTGAAGGTGGGACAAAAGGTCATCTGCAGCAAGTACGCCGGAGACGACGTTAAAATTGAGAACGAGGAGGTGAAGATCATTGCCGAGGATTCCATTTCCGCCATTGTCCAGGACTAAACCCTTTTAATTCATTAATACTTTGAATCATGGCTAAGCAAATTCAATTCGGCGACGACGCTCGCCACAAGGTCGTCAACGGGGTCAAGACCCTGGCTGACGCGGTCAGAATTACTCTCGGTCCCCGCGGCCGCAACGTGATGTTCGAGAAGTCCTACGGCGGCCCCACCATCACCAACGACGGCGTCACCATCGCCAAGGAAATCGAGCTGGAAGACAAATACGAGAATATGGGTGCCCAACTGGTGAAGGAAGTCGCCACCAAGACCAACGATAAGGCCGGAGACGGCACCACCACCAGCATTGTGCTGGCGGAGGCTTTGATTTCTGAGGGCATTAAGAATGTGACCGCCGGAGCAAATCCTATGGACATCCGAAATGGCATGCAAAAGGCTACCGCCGCGGTCGTAGAAGCGCTGGACGACATGGCTCAGGCCGTGACCACCAAAGAGAAAATTGCCCAAGTGGCGACCATCTCCGCCCAGGATCCGCGCGTGGGCGAACTGCTGGGAGAGCTGGAAGACCAGGTGAAATCCGGCGTGATCACGGTGGAGGAAGGCCAGACCCAGGGCATGGAAAAAGAACTGGTGGAAGGGATGCAGTTCGACAACGGCTACGTATCCCCTTACATGGTCACCGACACCGCCCGCATGGAGGCCTCGATCGAAAACGCCCACATCCTCCTCACCGACAAGAAGATCAGCTCGGTCAAGGACTTGGTACCACTGCTGGAGAAGCTGGCCCAATCCGGTAAAAAGGAATTGGTCATCATCGCCGAAGACGTCGACGGCGAAGCCCTGGCCACCCTGGTGGTCAACAAGCTCCGCGGTGGTTTCAGCTCATTGGCCATTAAGGCTCCCGCCTTTGGCGACCGCCGTAAGGAGATCCTGCGAGACATCGCTGCCCTCACCGGCGGACAGGTGATTTCGGAGGAGATTGGACTCAAACTGGAAGACGCTCAGCTCGAACACTTGGGCAAGGCAGACAAAGTGATCTCCGGCAAGGACAACACCGTCATCATCGGCGGCAAGGGCAGCAAGACCGACATTCAGGCCCGCATCGGCGAAATCGACGCCCTGTACAAGAACTCCACCTCCGATTTCGACAAGGAAAAACTGGCTGAACGCCGAGCCAAACTGACCGGTGGTGTGGCTGTGATTAAAGTTGGCGCCTCCACGGAAGTGGAAATGAAGGAAAAGAAAGCCCGCATCGAGGATGCCCTGAACGCCACCCGAGCCGCCGTAGACGAAGGCATCGTTCCCGGAGGAGGTGTGGCTCTGCTCTTTGCCGCCGCCTCCATCGACAAGCTGAAGGCTGCCAACGATGACGAAGCCACCGGCATGTTGATCGTCAAAAAAGCCCTGGAAGCTCCCATCCGCCAGATTGCCATTAACGCAGGCCAGGACGGCGGCGTGGTGGCGATGAAGGTCGGTCAGGGTAAACCCGGCTTCGGCTATGACGCCACCAAGAACCTCTTTGACGTCGACATGATCAAGGCCGGCATTATCGACCCGAAAAAAGTCACCCGCGAAGCTCTGGAGAACGCCTCCAGCCTGGCCGGCATCTTCCTGACCACCGAATGCGCCATCACCGAGATCCCCAAGCCAGAGCCAGCCATGCCTATGGGCGGCGGCGGAGGCATGGGCGGAATGGGCGGGATGATGTAGCTTAGGTCACCACCTTCTTCATTTTTTCCCACAAGGTCATCTGCGCCCCCTTGTCCAGAAGGTAAGGCACAAGCAATTTGAGACTAATGATGGAAAGAAGCGTGGTTCCAAAAGCGATGATCACCAGCACCGAAAAAATCTCTTCGCTGATAATCCCCGCCTGCAGTCCCAACGAAGCGATGATCAGCTCAACCGCTCCCCGCCCGTTCATGGCCACGCTGACGGCCAGGGATTCGATACGGGACATACCCGACCAAAGGGCCGGCAAAGCCGAACCGATCAACTTTCCCAGAACCGCGATGACAAAAATCCAGAACACGAACCAGGGGGCGGAATAAAAAGCGGAAAAATCCAGATGAAAGGCCAGGGTGGCAAAGAAAATCGGTCCGAGAAAACTATAACTGAGCCCAAACACCCGATCTTCGATCTTGGCATAGACTTCGGGATCAAGAAGCTCTCTGCGGATGAAGAGCCCGGCCATAAAGGCCCCGATAATCATATGCAGTCCAATCAGCTCTGCCATGACTCCGAAGAAAAGGGCGACGATTAACGTGAAAGTAAAACCCTTGTTCCCCTTGTAAAGAACTTTGTACAAATACTGGAAGCACCTCTGGCCGAGATAAAAAACGAGGAGGAAGTACAGAAGCACCTTGGCGACCAGTCCCATGATGTGCAAGGGGTCAACATTCCCCGTTTGAGCCAGATCCAGGATGACGGAAAAAAGAACCAGGACAAAAACTTCATTGATAATGGCAGCCCCATTAGTCACGTGGCTGACCTGGTGATGAAGAATTTTCAAGTCCCTGAACAGTCGAGTGGTGATCGTCACCGCCGTAGTGGCCAGACCCATGGCCACAAAAAGAGAGGTGTTCACGTCGTAGCCATACCACCGGGAAAGAAAAAAACCTCCTGCGAAAGGGACAACACTTCCGAGGGCCACCCATAAACCTTTCTTTGACGCACGAAGCAAATCATGGGGAGTCATTTCCAGTCCGGAATGAAACATGAGGAAGAAAATGCCAAGTTCCGCCAGCATCTGGATAGCTTCTGTCTCTCCCACCCAACCCAAAATAGCAGGACCGACCAGGACCCCCGCGAAAACCTCCCCAAACATAGACGGAAACTTGACCAGCTTGAACAGCTTTCGACTAAACCAAACGGCGGTCAGGAGGATGAACAAACTCTGGAACACGATGAATGTTGAGAGGTTCTAGAATACCCCTATGACAACTTTTCCACCAGGCCTAAATTGATGCGTCCCATCTGGTCAACTTCCAAAATTTTCACCTTTACCAGATCACCGAGCTTGACGACGTCTTCCACCCGGTTCACCCGCGTTTGGGAAAGCTTGGAAATATGAATGAGACCATCCTTCCCACCGGGGATGCCGACAAAGGCGCCAAATTCCATGATTCGGACTACTTCGCCTTCCAGCACGTCTCCTACTTTCGCCTCGTAAGTCTGCTGTTTGATCATGGCAATGGCTTTTTGTCCGGACTCCTTGTTGGGGGCGGTAATGTAAATTAAGCCGCTGTCCTCGATGTCGATCTCGGCGCCGGATTCCTTGATAATGCCCTGGATAGTTTCCCCGCCCTTTCCGATCACATTGCGGATCAGGTCGGGATTGATCTGCATAATCTCAATCAGCGGAGCGTGAGGCGACAATTCTGCCCGAGGTTTCGGCATCACCTTGGCCATTTCGGCGGCGATGAAATTCATACCGACCCGGGCCTTGGCGAAAGCCTCCTTCATCTGTTTGACAGAAACGCCGCCGACTTTGATGTCCATCTGCAGAGCGGTGATACCTTTGGCGGTTCCGGCATATTTCAGATCCATGTCACCGGCAAAATCTTCCATACCCTGAATGTCGGTCAGGATTTGATAGGCATCGCTGTCGCTATCCGTCACCAGACCCATGGCCACGGCGGAAACCGGAGCCGTGATGGGAACCCCTCCGGCCATCAGGACCAGAGTGGAACCGCATACGGAGCCCATGGAGCTGGAACCGTTGCAGGACAACACTTCGGAAACGACACGAATGGTATACGGGAACTTTTCGCGCTCCGGCAACACCGCTACCAACGCTCGCTCGGCCAAAAAGCCATGGCCGATCTCGCGTCGACCAACGCCACGGCTTCCCTTGGCTTCCCCCACGGAGAATCCGGGGAAGTTGTAGTGATGAAAGTAATGCTTCTGGGTATCCGAATCCATCAGGTCGATCGTTTGGGCATCGCCGGGAGCCCCCAGGGTCAGAACCGAGAGAATTTGAGTTTCTCCCCGCTGAAACATGGCCGAGCCATGAGGTTTGGGAAGAACATCCACGCCCACCTGTATCGGGCGGACATCATCGACCTTTCTTCCATCCAGGCGCTTGCCTTTCTCCAGGATGCTCTTTCGCATGTATTCCTTGAAGATCTTATCCACGGCCTCGGTCACACTGCGCTCACTCCATTTGTCATGCTCGTCCGCTTCGGAATCAATTTTGTCGCGGTGCTGCTCCACCACTTCCTCCACCAGTTTTTTCAGGGCTTCGTACACTCCAGCCTTACTGGGTTGGTAAAGGGTGTCGAGCTGCTTGGCGGTAATCACTTTTTTCAGCTCCGCCTTCATTGTTTCGTCTGGCAAGGAATACACCAGCTCATGCTTAAGCTGTTTTCCCGCTTTCTTCCGAAGCTGCTCCTGAGCTTCGCAAAGGACCTTGATGGCTTCATGACCTTTTTGGATGGCCTCGGCCATCTTTTCGTCGGAAATCTCCTTAGCCCCTGCTTCCACCATCATCACCGCGTCGGCCGTTCCGGCCACCACCAGGTCCAGATCCCCTTGTTCGGTCTGTTCATAAGTCGGATTAACGATCAACTCCCCATTCATCATTCCCACCCGGACTCCGGCCAGCGGAGCGGCGATGGGATAGCCTGCCACCACCAGAGCAGCGGAAGTAGCCGTGATGGCATGAGGGCCGGGATCTGTTTTCCCATCGGAGGACAGGACATTGGCAGAGACAACCACGTCGTTGATTAAGCCCTTGGGAAACAGCGGTCGAATCGGCCGGTCGATCATTCGAGCTTTGAGGATACATTCTTCGGGTGGACGGCCCTCACGTTTGATGAAACGGCTGCCTTTGATCTTGCCGGCGGCGTAGAACTTTTCTTCGTAGTCGACCAACATGGGAAAGAAGTCCCCACCCTCGCGAGCCGGACCCATCATGACAGCCGCCAATACCACCAAATCACCCATCTCCAGGGTTACGGCACCATCAGCCTGAAAGGCCACATGGCCAGTACGCAACTTGAGCTGTCGTCCAGCAAGCTCGGAGGATGCCTCCTCGACTTTCAGATCGATCATGGAATGAAAAATGAAGAAATAAGGAGCGCTGTTCGCTCCTACTCCCTCATGGTCACAAGTACCTGGCAGCGACACCGGAAGCATCGCGAGCAGAAACTTGAAACCAGAACAGACCTAGAAACGATTGGCGAAGAGAAACCTATTTTCGAATACCCAATTCCTGCGTCAACTTCTCGTAGAGTTCCTTATCTTTTTTCTCGACATAGCGTAGCAGTCGGCGGCGTTTCCCCACCATCAGCAGCAGCCCACGGCGGGAATGATTGTCCTTGCTGTGCTCTTGAAGGTGAGAGGTAAGATGATTGATTTTTTCGGTCAGCAAAGCTACCTGGACCTTGGGGGATCCGGTGTCTTTTTTATGAGCCTGAAAACTTTCGATGATGTCCTTTTTGCTCTTCTTGACCAGTTTCTTGGCAGCTGGCTTCTTGGCTGCGGATTTTTTGGCGACAACTTTCTTGGAGGTCTCCTTTTTGGCCGTTTCTTTTTTAACGCTAGATTTGGCGGTGCTTGCCTTTTTTTCTGGCTTTTTAGCAGGCGCCTTCTTCGCGGCGCTTTTCTTTTTTACGGATGACTTTTTGGTGGCAGCCATGGGGAATACTGTAATATGATCAATTTGAGCGAGGGCAGATTAGCATATTCCCCCACATCAGAGCAATACCAAATCTCAAAGAACCCATGCGTTTTTACGAACTCCTCCTCAAAAAGATCCCCACCACCTTAACCTATCAGAGTGAAACTGGGCTAAGGGCTGGCGATCTGGTTCGTGTTCAGTTGAAGAAAAAACCCAGCAACGCCCTGGTCCTGCGGGAGACCAGTAAGCCCTCCTACGCCTGCTCAGATGTTCAGGAAGTGCTGATGGAACAAGCTCTCTCCCCTCTGCAGATCGAGCTGTGCCGGTGGATGAGCAGTCACTATTTTGCTTCTTTGAGCAAATGTATCCAGCAGTTTCTTCCCACCGTGGTCTGGGATCAGAAGAGAAAACCCAAGCGCGGCAAGGATGGCCAGCTCACCAATTCCGACCAGCATCCCATCAAGCCCCATCACCAGCAACCGCTGACGGTGGAACAAGAGCAAGTCCTGGAAGTGCTTTTTGATCAACCCAGAAAGCAAAAATCCTTGCGCTCGCACCCATCCTCACCGTCTTTTCTTCTCCACGGCATTACCGGTTCGGGGAAAACGGAGGTCTATTTGCAAGTGATCAAAAAAGTTATTCAAAATAACCAGCAAGCCCTGCTGCTGGTACCGGAAATCGCGCTAACAACCGAGCTCATTCAGCACTTCAGCGAGCACTTCGCCGGTCAGATCAGCATCATTCATTCCAAGCTCTCCGACGGCGAGCGGCTGCAGGCTTGGAACCTGATTCGCGAGCAAAAAACAAAGCTCATTCTGGGCTCCAGATCGGCTCTCTTCACCCCTTGGAAGAATTTGGGGGTTATCATCATCGACGAAGAGCATGAGTGGACCTATAAACAGGAGTCAAGTCCGCGCTATCAGGCAAAAACAGTGGCGGAAAAAATTAGAGAGTTGGGAGTTGGGAGTTCGGAGTTGGGAGTGAGGAGTTCGGAGTTTGGAGTTGGGAGTTTGGAGTTAGATACATCGGACACAATGTTGCTGCTGGGATCAGCAACACCCTCAATCGAGTCGTACTACGAAGCCAGCAAACTCCGAACTCCTCACTCCCAACTCCTCATGATGTCTGAACGAACCAATAGGAGCAAACTTCCGCCTGTGGCGGTCGTCGATCTTCGCGATGAATACCTGAAGGGAAATAAAACCATGTTTTCCGACCAGCTTCAGCAGGCCATCCAGGATCGACTCGATCGAAAGGAGCAGGTCATCCTGTTTTTGAATAAGCGCGGCTCCGCCTCCTCCCTGTGCTGCCGCGACTGCGGTTATAGTCCTCGTTGCCAAAACTGCGACATCGCCCTCACCTTCCATGCCCGCTTGAAGGACTTTACAGACGGAGGGTTAATCTGCCATTACTGCGGAGTATTTCAAAAAAACATTACAACTTGTACAAAATGTACGTCATCTGCGATTCGGGAAATAGGAGCCGGCACCCAAAAAGCTGAGCTTCAACTTCAGCAGCTCTTTCCCACGGCCCGGATCCTCCGCGCCGACAAGGATACCACCGGCGGCAAAAAGGACTTTGAAGACATCTATCATCAGATGCGTCGCGGCGAAGCCGACATCCTGCTGGGCACACAGATGATCGCCAAAGGGCTTGATCTGTCTAACGTCACCCTCACCGGCGTCATTATTGCCGACATTGGCCTACACATCCCCGACTTTCGCGCCAGCGAGCGAGTATTTCAGTTGCTGACCCAGGTAGGCGGAAGATCGGGGAGGCACAAACCGGGTGAAGTTATCATTCAAACCTATCAGCCCGATCATCCCGCCATTCAGTTTGCGAAAAAGCACGACTATGCTGGCTTTTATCAGCAGGAAATTACCATTCGTGAACAATTTTTTTATCCACCTTACTCAAACCTGGTAAAGCTGATCTACGCCCATGAAGATGCAAAAAAAGCCGCAACTCAAGCCCGGCAATTTTACGAGGAGCTTCAACTCTGCCCGTCGGACCAGCACATTGACCTCGCCCCGCATTATATTCCCAAACTCCACGGCAAATACATCTGGAACATCTACCTGCGCGGATCTAAACCCCTTGAGCTGCTCAAACAAGTTCAGCTCCCCGTGGGCTGGAAGGTGGATGTGGATCCAAGGTAGCTTAGCCAATTGGCTCCGCCTGTTGCCAAATCAGCTCAAACATCACTTTTCCAACAAAATCAGTGATGTCTTTGTTTTCGATAATGGTCGTGGTCAATTTACCCTCGGTATAAGACATTAAAGCCAAGGTATCATTCCACAGAAAAAACCCGGAGGACCACTTGAGTTGGGGTGGAAGCAGGCGAATCGTCATGTTCCATTGTTTGATCTTTTTGCGAATCCGCTCCACAAAAGGACAAGGAGGAAAAATGAGGCGGGTATGAATCCCCTTCTTGGCCCGACGCACATAATAGTGTTCCAGGTACTCCGGCTCCAGGATGGCCTGAAAGGCCTGGACGTAGGTGCAAACAAGTACTTCTCCCCGCGCGGACAAAGTTTCTTCCAGCATTTTTTTGAAACCCTCTACGCCTTCGTAAAACCGCACCGTGGGCACGCCGCGATCGGAGACATGAACCGAGTTGAGCAATTTGACGACCTGGTCCAGATTCATCTCCATCATACTCAGTTCGTTTTTGCGCCGCTGGAGGAGTCGATAAAGAACATCCGGCTCTTCAGCCACGATAAGACGGCGCTTGCCCTTCCGTGTCTCGTATAAAAAGCCTTTCTCGATCATTTGTTCGACGGCGCTGTGCACCGTCACCCGGTTCATCTTCATACGACGAGCCAATTCTTGAACAGACGAAGGACCTAACTGGGAACACTGTAAATAGACCTGAGCCTCCCTTGGATTACAGCCAAACTGGTTGAGCTGAGCGGCAAGGCGCTGCTGATCGGCATTTTTCAGCATAATGTAGAAGTATTCTCTACAACTATTATATCGCACTAAAGTGGCAATTTAAAGCATTATTTGCCTGTTATTCTAAAATAGAAATAAAAAATGTAGACATTTTATGACGTAAAGAAAAAAACTGTTAGGATGGTTTTATGAATACCTTCATGGACCAATTCCGCCGCCTGCTCCTGGAAAAGCCCCGCTACAACCTCAAGGGCGTCAACAGCGACAACTGCGACTATGCCGACACGGCCGTGAACTCCAAGGACTGCTACTACAGCTTTGGTACCTTTCATTCGGAAGACCTCCTGTACAGCCGATACAGCCGCAATTGTGAAAAGAGCGCTGATCTCACCTTTTGCTTCAACTGCCAGTGGTGCTACCAGTGCATCGGCTGCTCGAAGAGCTACGGGCTGAAGAACTGCAAGTACTGCTCCAATTGCTCCGACTGTAGCTTCTGCGAGGACTGTACCGGATGTAAGAACTGTTTCGGATCAATTGGTCTCCATCAAAAGGAGTATTACTTCTTCAATGAAGACCTAAGCAAAGAAGAATACGAACAGCGACTGGCTCAACTCGACCTGAGCAATCCCGAACACCTGACGGCCATCGAAACCAGACTGGAAAAACTGAGACAAAAAAACTTTCAACTGAGTACTCATCAGACCATGTGCGAGGACTGTGTCGGCGACAATCTGGTCGAATGTAAAAGTGCCTACCAATGCTTCGACGCTTACGACCTGGAAGACTGCCAATACTGCATCGAAACCAACAGTTTAAAAAACTGCTGCGACATGACCGTCTGCTTTAATTCTCAAGAATCCTATCAGTGCATTCACTGTCCCAACAATTATGGCCTGAAGTTCTGCTACCACTGCGACAACAGCTCCGAGTCCGAATTCTGCGCTTACTCCGCAAACTTGAAAAATTGCTTCGGCTGCGTGTACCTGAAAGACAAGCAATATCACATCCTGAACCAGCCCTATGAGCCCGAGGAGTACCGTAAAAAAGTTGCTGAAATAAAAAAGGAATTGATCGACCAGGGCCTGTATAACCTCCTCCCGTAC
>JAUYKR010000053.1 GCA_030699855.1 bacterium | reverse complement strand
TGAGCGATGGTCTGGTGGTGGTGAGTCAGTTCTTCGATGGAAACACCGGTAGCCTCACTAAACTTCAGCAACTCCTCATACCCGCTCCAGCTATTCTCGCCGATCTTGTAACGGATATCGGCAGCGGAATACGTGTCGTAAGCTGTTCGATTCCACCACTCGCTGATGTCACCGGGAGCGTTCACAGCACCACTCACAACACTTTTTCCAGCATTCCAGACTCCCTCAACCGCGTCGCCAAGCCAACCCTCGCGAGCGTCAGTAAAGTTGTAGCCCAAAGCCGCCGCCGCAGCGCCGGCCGTGACCACACGGCTAAACTTGGTGGCATTAACAACCATATCTTTTAATTTTCCTGGGATAGCCCTGGGATTCCACTCACCAATTCCGGGAACAACACAGAGCAAGGCCTGAATTGGTCCGGAAACCAGCGGCGCCATCGATATAGCTCCACCCACGCCAAAGGCGGTGAGCAGCGCTCCCTTGCCCACATCATAAACGGAAAGTTGATCAAAACGGGGCGGCATCAACACCTTGCTTCCCACCCAGTCCATGGCTCCGGAGACACCCCCGAGGGCGGTATCAACCCAGCCGAAAGTATGCCCATGAGTGCTGGCCGTCCCCACGTCAACAGGTGGGGAAACGGTGCCTCTCAGCCTCATTCGGTCGATTTTAGTTCGGACTTCCTCAGCGACATTGGGATCACTTTGCCCAAGAATATCGAGCGCCTGCCCGACACCGGAAAAATCAGCTGAGGTTACCTCTAGGAATGTCGGCACTCCAATACTCGACCACAGCAGTTCATATTCCAGCCGATCAATGGGGGCTTCTTTACCTTCTTCCGCCCCCCACAGTTTTTCCAACTTTTGCTCACGGATGAAATCCTGAAAATCCCTCAGGGTATTACTGGCCAAAAGTGAGAGAGTGACATCCCTGCTGGTATTGACCACGCCATCCATCCTTTCCGCCACCAGCTGGCTGCGGAAGGTGTGGAAGAGTTGAACGGTTTGGAGTTTGGAAGTGCGCTTGAGCTGATCTTTTTCCCAAACAGATGGATCTAAATCGCGAATGCCTTCGCAGGTCTTGTTCAGATAGTCCTCCTTGAGTCCTTCCAGGGCCGCCTGATAGACACGAACATCGTGACCGACTCCCAACTCGTCCATCAATTGTTCGACGGAGAGCATCAGGATCATGAAGGGTGGTATTTGATCGGAAGACCAGGGGTTCATCCAGTCAATAGCACTCCCACCTTTTTCTTTTGCTTTCTCATACCACTTCTTCAGATCTTCATGAGGAACATCCAGTTCCGCCAGTTCGCTCACCATTTTTTGGAATGGCTTGTGTTCGCGTATTCTCTCGGCAAGCTGCTTCTGATATTCTTTGAAAACCAGATCACCCTTTACCTCATCTCCGGCCTCGAAAGCCACAATCGAACGGCGGAACTGTTTCCAGTCTTCCGACCCCTCCCGACTGTCCTTCCCATACTCGACCGATTGCATCGGTTTGTTTCGCTGTTCGTCTTCTTTCGCGTCCGGAGTGGCCACGGAAACAGAGGTTTCCTCCTTCATATCCCGAAGAAGGTGATCGAGATCCGCCCTGGTTTCGCTATCGGAAGCGTTTTTCAGCAAACCGGCAAAGGATTCCTGATATTTGGTGACGATCTCCCGGAAGGCCTCTGGGATTTTGTCGATCTCGATTTTTGGGGTTTCAATATCTGCCATTAGAGTCCGAGATTACGGATGAGCTGGTCAGAAAAAGACTCGCGTTTACCGGTTTCCTCCTGAATTTGCAGGAGCAGGTACTCGCGCAGGTGAGCACTGTCGATTTCTTCGGGAAGAATGATGCTCAAATCCCGCTGAACGCCCTTGTAAAGGCTTAAATTCAGGAGGTGTGGCTCCGATTCGCGAAAGATCCAGAATGATTTGATCTGGTCATAGGGGTAGTATTTGCTGCCAAAACGGACACCGATATCGGAAATCTCGACTTTGACCACAGGGACCCGCTGGGTCTGATGCCAATAGGAGACTCCCGCCAGAATCAGAAAGGTGACAGAAATGACGTAGGCCCCTGTCAGCATCCCGTACATGACAAAGCCGAGCACAATCAGGCTCATCAGCGCGTACCAGCCTTTACTTTTCGGAAGCGACAGATAAGCTGGAGTCAGCCACTCCATGAAGGTTTTCTGGGGTCTTTCAGCATTCTGCATTTTTCGTTTTTATTTTATCCGCCGTAATTTCCTTTGGAAATGAAGGAGGATCCCCTCATTATAGCATTTCCTGGCCATTTTTACAATTAATCCTGAGCTATGCCCTTCGACTCGCTACGCTCGCTCTCCTCGAGTCCGAGCGACCTCGGAGTCGAGGACAGGGCATCCTCCTGTATTATTTCCGATACCAAGGTATCGGGTCTCGGCCGAAGGATGAAAGAGCTTGAAAAGGTTTTGATTTTAGCCGGCGGATTCGCCACCAGATTGTGGCCACTGACGGAAAAGCGGGCCAAACCGCTGCTTCCCCTGGCGGGAAAGCCCCTGATCGGCCATATTATCGAAAAAATTCCTCCCCACCTGGAAATACTGATTTCCACCAATACCTGCTTTGAGGACGGGTTTTTGGCGCTTAAACGCCAGTACCCGGACCGGAAGATCGAACTGTTTATCGAAGACAGCCACAGCGATTCCGTCAAAACAGGAGCCTTGCGGGCAATCGGCCTGGTTATTGAGCAATTTGCCATCACCAGTCCCCTCTTGGTCATTGCCGGCGATAATTATTTCGATTTTCGTTTGGAGGATTTTTTAAAAAATTATCAGGGAAACACCCTACTGGCCGCCTATGACAGCAAATCCCTGAACCAGGCCAAGCAATTTGGCGTGGTCGAGGTGGAGGGAGACCGCTTGTCGACCTTCGCGGAAAAACCGGAGAATCCGGCTTCCACCTTGATTTCCACCGGCTGCTATCTGTTTTGCCCGGAGCACCTAAGTCTGATTGTCGAATACTCGCGAAATTCTAGCGACAATCTGGGCAAGATGTTTGAGCATCTGCTAAAAAAAGGTGAGTTGGTGGACGTATTTCAGTTTAACTCGATCTGGATGGACATAGGCTCGTTCGAAAGCTATCTGGACGCCCATCGCCTCCTCTGCGGCCAAAATCAGATTTCCGCCTCCAGCTCGCTGGTCAATTGTCAGTTGGGAAAAGCGGTCAGCGTGGCTGAGGGATGCCGGATCGAGGACAGCACCCTCGACGAGGTCATTATTTTGGAGAATTGCACGATCAAAGACGCCCGCCTTCGCCGCTCCATCATCGACCAAGACTGCGTCATCGAAGGCATTGACCTCGATCATAAGATGATCCGTGAAGGCTCATCCATAAGCGGAAAGTCAGCCTAAGCAGATTGCTAAGCGCCAGAAATAGGGGGCATTATTTTCGAAGCGAGGACATTTGTAAAGCAAACCGCCGAAAAGAAAAAACTGGGCGTAGCTTTCCGCAGCAAGAAAATAAAGCCCCCTATTTCTGGCGCACTTCTTTGTAAAAAACTTTTTAAGCTGATTTCCCGTTGATCGATTCCGCCTTTTCCCGTACAGTTTCTCTGCAAAATTTTTGACGCTTCTTGTCCATGAACCGAAACCGCATCCTTAAGCAGACGTTCCTGATTCTGGCCCTCGCCCTTGTTTTGGCGCTCACCGCCAATCCTTGGAAGCTCCCCAAGCTGGAAACGAACATTCCCCTGGTTACTCCGCTGTGGAACTGGATTCAGGATTCCCGCATCCATCTGGGACTGGATCTGCAGGGAGGTACACAGTTGGACTACGAAATTGACCTGAAAAACGCCCACGAGCGCAACAGCGACGACAACTCCGACAATGACGTAGACGTGTCAGCTCTGCTGGAGGGGGTTAAAGACGTGATTGAGCGGCGCGTGAACAGTTTGGGAGTAGCCGAACCGAACATTTATCTGTCCTCGGTGGGAGAGGAGTGGCACATCGTGGTGGAACTGCCCGGGATTAAGGATCTGGAAGTCGCGAAGCAGAGAGTAGGCGAGGTGGTACAACTGCAGTTTAAAACCGAGAAGGCTGAAGCACAACCCGAGGAAGTAAAAGAAATTGAACAGCAAGCGCTGGCGCTGCTTCGTGAGTTGGAAGCTCAGACCTCGGTCGAGGATCTGGAAGTCTTTTTGGAAGATAAGATTGTCCCCAACCAAGTCGAGTACAAGCACGAAGAAAATCTGTTCTTAGATCAGCTTCCCGTCGCCATTCAAGACTTGGTGGATACCATGAAAATTGGTGAATTTTACCAGGAGGTGGTTCGCTCAAAAGAGTCCGGATATATCTACAACAACGGCCAGTTCCAACAGCCGGAGGGTTTAAATATTGTCAGACTAAAAGAAATCTCGACTGAACTGCGCAAACGACCCATCAACGCCGAACCTTTTGACGAGGTGTTGACCGAACTCGAGCAAAAAGCGAGCGATGAATGGCAGGCGGAAGAGAACATCACTCCGGTGCAGCTTCAGCGGGAAATCGCCTCCTTGGATGTCGGCCAGATAACCGGCGTGGTGGAAACGGAGCAA
>JAUYKR010000040.1 GCA_030699855.1 bacterium | reverse complement strand
AAAGAACAAAAACTTAAAAGCCTAAAGGCTGGAAAACGAATAAAACAAATACTAGGGGTAATGATCTAAACAGATGTTCTTTTTCATTCCGAGGTATCCCGACAAGTCGGGAGGTAGGGCAGTGCGCTGTTATGCCGAGTACTCGGCACGTCGGTTCGAACAGGTACCGACAAACAACCTATTGCCCTGTCACTGGACAGGTAATTATTCCGAGGTAGCTCAGTGGTAGAGCAGTTGGCTGTTAACCAATTGGTCGTCGGTTCGAATCCGACCCTCGGAGCCATTTCTTTTGTTAGAGAGCAGTTGGCTGTTATGCCGACTCCTCGGCACGTCGGTTCTCCGCCTCAGGCGGACGACCCTCGGAGCCATTTATTTCAACTCATGTTCTTGATATTCTCCCCCTTGAAAATCTGCAAGGAGGAGATTGATATTTCTTTCCAGTGCTTTCTTAAATTTTGGATTTTCAACTGCCATATTTACCCCGATCTGCTTATCATTTTTTAGCCTTAGCATCAGGAAAGCGGCATCCTCTTTCCCCTCAATTTTAAGACAAAATATCAGCAACCTTATCCATCTTCGCCTGAAGACTCGCTGTAACCTCAACATCCTCAGGTTCTCCAATAGTAATGGTGGGATTTTTAACAAAATTCTTGAGCGCGTTCTTGACCACAAGCGTGATGGAAATTCCCATCCGCTGAGCCTGATAGAAGGCTTTTTGCTTAAGATCATCTTCAATACGTATGGTAAGACTGGACATGAGAGATTCTTGCTAAGAGTAAAGTATCTTGTGAATTATTATTCTTAACTAAGAAAATAACTCTTGCATACCCCATGATACAGCACTAACAACGTTAGTGCAAGTTAATCTTAACGATGGAGTTGATGATCAAATCCCTCATCTAAACCCTCTTCAAAAACTCCGTCCTCAGGACAATCGCCATCCCATCGACTTTACCGTCGATCTCATCTGGATTATCGGTAAGTCGGATTTTAGAAACCTTTGTGCCCTGCTTTATTTTCTGTGATGTTCCCCGAAGGGTCAGGTCTTTTATGAGCATGACGCTGTCGCCGTCTTGCAAAAGATTCCCATTGGAATCCTTGACCACCATTTCCTCCTCTTTCTCCTTTTTACCATGGAACCCGTCCGTACAGTCGCATTCCGTCATCATTTCCCACTGATCGGGACATGATTCGTTTTCGCAAACTCCCATTTCCGGGAGTGTTTGGTTACAGCCATGACAAATAGCGTGTTTCATAAGGAAATCTTAGACGATGCTCTTAAAGAAATCGAATTGAATTTAAGTCCCGTCTGGCATACGGTGTCCCTATAAATCAATATGGGATCCGGAAAAAATTATGACCTCCACGAGGTCTTCAAGGACAGCAGTTCGCAGCAAATGTTGCGGCACCAGCAGACGATTCAGGCCTTTTTGGATCGGGGATATAAAATCGAATCTCAGGAAAAGGAAGAGGACCTTACCGCCGGTGGAGATCTGGTAGCCATGCACCTTACCACGGTCCTAAAGCCCACGGAGAACTTTGAGCTCCCCATGCTCAAGCTGGAAGCCAGTGAGGTTTTTGGCCGATATTTTGATCAGGAAGATGACTTTTATCCTCACGATGAACCCGAATTTAAACTCAAAATGCACAAAAAAAGCAGTGGCCTGCGCGCTCAAAACGACCGTTGGATGCCTTTCGATCTATAACCCCAGCATGATCGCCGCGATCCAGGGAAAGACAACGGTGGCGTCGCTTTGAATGACCTGGTAGTAGCTCTCCGGTGACAGTTTGTCCCAGGTGATTTTTTCTTTCCCGCCGGCGCCGGAATACGATCCGTAGGACATCGGAGAGGATCCAATTTCGATAAACCCAGCCCAGTCCCGTACCTGTTGACACTCCAGGTCGTGCTTGAGTGACGGCACCACGCAGATGGGGAAGTCAGCCGCGATACCGCCTCCGAGCTGGAGGAAGGCGATGGGGGCTTTCTGCGACGCCTCCATATACCAGTCGTAGAGGAAGGTGAAGTACTCGAGACCGCTTTTCATGGTGTTTTGGTTTAGCAGCGTACTTTTGTCTGAACGATGCTTTCCATCATAGGTATAGCCGGCGAAGATATTACCCATGGTGGAATCCTCAAATCCCGGGATTACAATCGGGATATCCTTTTCGTAGGCCGCGTGGGCCCAGCAATCCTTTGGATTGGCCAGGGTGTCGGGTTCAATCAGATTTTCCGAAAAAAGCCTTCGGAAATATTCGTGCGGAAAGAAGCGCTCACCTTTTTCCTGAGCGTCCGTCCACATCTTTCTCAGATGTGGTTCCAAAATCCTGACACTTTCGTCTTCCGGCAAAAAGGTGTCGGTAATGCGGCGCAGACCGGCATCGCGAAGCTCGGCTTCCTGTTCCGGAGTCAGCTCGGTGTATCGGGGGATGTAGGCGTAATGGGAATGGGCCACATAGCGGTAGTAGGACTCTTCGTGATTGGCGCCGGTGGCGGAAATCAGGTGGACTTTATCCTGGCGGATCAGTTCGGCAAGCATGACCCCCACCTGAAACGAGCTCAGGGCTCCGGAGATGGTGATGACGAGTTTTCCGCCTTGATCCAGATGATTTTTGAGCCAGGCGGCCGCTTGATAGGTGGCACCGCCATTACAATGGTTCAGCGTTCGTTCCGCCAGAGCGGACACAGGACTTTGACTTCCTTTCACATATTCACTCAGGGTTCCGGCGGCGGTTTTTCCGGCTCCGGCTCCTTCGTGAGAGACGATCAGCTTTTGAATTTCTGGTGAAAGTTGAGAAAAGACATTTTTTTTCATAGCGGTAAAGAAAAAAGGCGAAAGCGGCAAGGCCACGCACTGATTTTAGACTTGCGAACGACTGGAAACAACCCTATCGCCTTCTCCTTCCTCCGCCTCCTCCCGGAGGTCTCCTTCCTTGCCGGAAGGGTCGATTTTGGTGAGGACCTCGCCTTTCAAACGGCGAGGACGTTGAAAATTCCGGGCCGGAGCTCGCGAGCTTGGGTAGGGGGGTAATCGGGAGCCTGGCTCGAATCAGTCTTTCAATGGCATCGACATCGCGGCTTTGCTCCGGGCAGGCGAAGGAGATCGCCTTTCCGGCACTGCCCGCGCGGGCGGTGCGGCCGATGCGGTGAACGTAATCCTCCGAATTTTCCGGCAGGTCAAAATTAATCACCAGTTCGATGTCGGTGACGTCGATGCCGCGGGCGGCGATGTCCGTCGCCACCAGAACCCGGTATCGGCCGGATCTAAAACCCTCCAGCGCGGTTCGGCGTTGGCTGAGCGAGCGATTGGAGTGCAGCTCGGCGGTAGTATGTCCCAGACGGCTGACCGCCTGGGTAATTTTTTTGGCGCCGTGCTTGGTGCGGCTGAAGACCAGTACCGTTCCGTGGTATTCGTAGAGAAGTTTTTCCAGCAAAGCCAGTTTCTGGTTGCGGGGAACCACAAAGAGTTCTTGTTCCACTCGCTCCACGGTGGTACCAGATGGGGCTACCTCCACCCGCAGTGGCTTTTTCATGTATCTGCTGGCGATCAGGGCGATCTGGGCGGGCATGGTGGCGGAAAACAGCATGGTCTGCCGTTCGGCAGGCATGGCGGCCAGGATTTTTTTAATCTGAGGTTCAAAGCCCATGTCGAGCATGCGGTCGGCTTCGTCCAAGACGAGCACGCCGATATTTTCCAAGGAAACCGTTCTCTGTTGCAGATGGTCGAGCAGGCGGCCGGGGGTGGCGACGATCACGTTGACCTTGTCGCGAAGCTTTCTGATCTGCTGACGAATGTCAGCGCCGCCGATAATGACGGCTGTTTTCAGGCCGAAGGCGCCGCCGACTTTTTGCAGGGTTTCATCCACTTGCAGAGCCAGTTCCCGGGTTGGAACCAGAACGAGCCCCTGTTTTTTTGTGGCTGCCAGCCGTTGGATCATGGGAAGCGAAAAGGCCAGGGTTTTCCCGGTGCCGGTCTGGGCGATGCCG
>JAUYKR010000039.1 GCA_030699855.1 bacterium | reverse complement strand
TTAATTTTTCATTTTTAATTGTCAGTATCCGGCAGCGGTGGAAGGAAAGGAGATTCTTG
Organism: bacterium; assembly: GCA_030699855.1. Taxonomy (GTDB): domain Bacteria; phylum Patescibacteriota; class Gracilibacteria; order JAUYGZ01; family JAUYGZ01; genus JAUYKR01. The sequence goes on along the minus strand of JAUYKR010000039.1, from coordinate 8,886 downwards.
TCGCGGCGAACGGGAGTTTTTTGAAAGGGCGGACGAACCGAAATTTCAACGCCCAACTCCTCGCGAAACTCCCGCTGAAGAGCGGACCGTTCGTCCTCCCCCGCCTCCACCTTCCCTCCGGGAAATTCCAGCAGTCCAGCATACGTTTGTTCCGGCTTGCGTCGGGAGACAAGCACGCGCTTGTCCTGGATGAGCACCCCTACCACGATTTTTTGGAAATTTTTTGGAAATTTTTTCCCAGAAGTTTTTCTGTTTTGCAATTTTTCAAACTGCTGCGGAGCTCTACCGTACACGCATTTTTTGACCAGTGGACACTGCCCGCAATCGGGGCTTTTGGCCAAACAAACAGACGCTCCCAGATCCATCAAAGCCTGATTGAGATTCAGATCATCGGGCAGATTTTTTTCCAGTTCGGCGATGTGTCTCATCGCCCAGCGTTTTTCCAGAGCCGAACTCAGTTGCGGTTCCCAGAACCGCGACAGAACCCGGGCCACGTTCGTATCCGGAGCCAGCACCTTTTGGCCGTAGGCGAACGAGGCGATGGCCCGGGCTGTGTAGGGGCCCACCCCAGGTAGATTTTGAAGTTCTTCTACTGTTCCTGGGAACTTCCCCCCATACTCCCCCACCACCACCCGAGCGGTTTCCAGCATACGGCGCAGGCGCCCGTAAAAACCCAGGCCGCGAAAGTATGGCAGCGCTTCTTCGAAGCTGGCCCGAGCGAGGCTCTGAACTGTGGGAAATCGGGACGTGAATCTCACAAAAAACTCCACCACCCGATCCGCCTGGGTTTGCTGCAGGAAGACTTCGCTTACCCAAACCAGATAGGGATCCTTGATCCCCTTCCAGGGAAGTTTTCGGTTGGAGGGGTGATACCAGTTTTTGAGCTGCTCAGTGAAAAATTTCCAATTTTTCATGTCTGAAGTATGAGCGTTGGAATGAAGGAAGATAATTTTGAATTGCGCAGCGAGGACGCGAAAAGTAAAGAGGAAACTATGCTGCAAAAAGAAGAGGCCAGTTCCGCAGCAAGCAATTCAAGATTATCTTCCTTCATTCATTACCAAAATACCTCTTCACCAACTCCACCCAATACGCCACCCCGACCGGCAAGAGCTTGTCATTGAAGTCATAGCTCGAGCTGTGGAGCGACGCGCTCTTCCCCGCCCCGATGCGCAGGTAAGAGCCCGGAACTTTTTGCAAAAAGAAGGCGAAGTCTTCCGCCCCCATGCTGGGGTCCACGGGAACAATGACTTTCTTCGCCCCCACCACCGCCTCCCCCACCTCGGCGGCGAAAGTAGTTTCTCGCGCGCTGTTGATGGTAGCCGGATATCGGCGCGTGTAGGCAGCCGAGACATTCACGGAGTATTTTTTTCCGATACGCTTCGCCTCTTTTTTCAGAGCCAACTCAAGTTTGTCCTGAACCTTTTTATCAAAAGTTCTGCAGGTTCCTCGGAGCCGAACCTGGTCGGGAATCACATTCCAGGTACTGCCGCCCTGGATCTGAGTGACGGAAGCCACCACTTTTTTGCGGAGATCGCGGGAAGATTTATTCTGGCTCTGGATAGCTTCCACCATCGCCCCCACGGCGGAGAACGGGCTCACGCCCTCCTCCGGATGGGCGGCATGGCAGCCCTTGCCGGTGATGGTGATATCGAAGACATCGTAGGCCGCCATGATCGGCCCCTGACGGAAGCCCAGCGAGCCAACTGGCAAGCCAGCCTGATTATGCATGGCAAAGATCGCCTTCATCGGAAATTTCTTGAGAATCCCCTCTTCGATCATCCGCTTGGCTCCTCCTTCATTTTCTTCCGCCGGCTGGAAGATCACGTAGACCGTTCCCGCGAAGTCTCGTCTTTCTGCCAAAACCTTGGCCGCGCCCAGGAGCATGGCCATGTGGCCGTCGTGCCCACAGGCATGCATGGCACCGACATTTTTGGAGGCGTATGGAAGTCCCGTTTTTTCTTCCAGATGAAGTCCGTCCATCTCTGCCCTCAACCCAATTGCTCCATGCTCCGAACTCCCAACTCCAGACTCCGAACTAATAACCCCCACCACCCCCGTCCCCGCAATCCCTTCGTGAACCTCAACTCCAAACAACCTGAGTTTCTTCGCCACAAAAGCGGCTGTTTCGTGTTCTTCAAAAGCCGTTTCCGCATGTTGGTGAAGCCAGTGGCGCCACTGGGTCATTTCCTTCACGAGGTTTTGTATATCCACACGCTGGCTGATCATAATGTATTTCCTTAAGTAGGGAGAGTGTTGGAATTATGAAGCGAGGACATTAAATGTAAGACAATACTAAACCGAACAGAGAAGAGGAAGGTTCCGCAGCGAATAATTCCAACACTCTCCCTACTTACTTAATCTTAACTGTTCGCTGCCTCAACAGGTGATCCACCAGCACGATCGCGGCCATCGCCTCCACAATCACCACCGCCCGCGGCACCACGCAGGGGTCGTGTCGACCCGGCATCAGCAGCTTAACGTTCTTACCCTTGCTATCCACCGTGTCTTGTTCTTGGAAGATGGTCGCCACCGGCTTGAACACGGTACGGAAGACCAGCGGCATGCCGTTGGTAATTCCCCCCTGCTGTCCGCCCGAGTTATTGGTTTTGGTCACGATCCTTTTTCCCTGAGCTACAAACACGTCGTTATGCTCCGATCCCTTCATGCCCAGGCAGCCGAATCCTGAACCAAATTCCACTCCCATTGTCGCCGGCAGGCTCATCATGGCGTGGGCGAGCGTGGCTTTGATCTTGTCGAAGATGGGATCGCCCAGACCAACCGGCACCTTGCGGCAGACGCACTCGACAATGCCCCCCACCGTGTCCCCCTGCTTGCGGATGGACATAATCAGCTCTTCCATTTCCTTGGCGGCTCGTTTGTCCGGACAACGCACCGGATTTGATTCCACCTGCTTCAGCGTCACTTTGTCCGGATCAACTCCGGCTACGATGTCGTGGACTTGCTGAACATAAGCCAGCACCTCGGCTCCACAGACCTGCCGCAAAATTTTCTTTGCGACTACTCCGGCCATCACCCGAGCAGTGGTTTCGCGAGCACTGGCCCTACCACCCCCCTGCCAGTTGCGGATGCCGTACTTCTTTTCGTAAGTAAAGTCAGCATGGCTGGGCCGGTATCGATCTTTGAGACGTTCGTAGTCCTCCGGACGGGCATCTTGGTTGCGAACCAGTAATGTTACCGGACTGCCGATCGTCTTGCCCTGGAAAACACCGGAGAGCATCTCCACCTCATCCGGCTCCTTGCGGGCGGAGGTCAAGTGACTTTGCCCCGTTCTCCGCCGGTCAAGGTCAAACCTAAAGTCTTTCACGTCCAGCGGAAGTCCGGCCGGACAGCCGTCAATAACCACTCCGACAGCTCCCCCATGGGATTCACCGAAGGTGGTGACGCGAAAAAGGTGTCCAAAAGTATTCATAGATCAACTATACCCCGCCGAAGAATCGGCTCCAAAGCTGAATTTTCATTTTGACAGGTATTTAAGGCTTTGCTACCATCTCTTCGCTGTTCACTGCGTCAATTTTATTATCTTAATATAGGGCACTATGGCTGACGAAAAATTTGTACGCGATAAGGTTCACGTGAACGTTGGTACGATCGGACACGTCGACCATGGAAAGACGACCTTAACGGCCGCCATTACCGCTGTAGCTGCCACCACCGGTGGAGCCAAGGCCAGGAAGTTTGACGAGATCGACAATGCTCCGGAAGAGCGGGAAAGAGGTATCACCATCGCTACTTCTCATGTGGAGTACGCTACCGCCACCCGTCACTACGCCCACGTAGACTGTCCAGGGCACGCGGATTACGTGAAGAACATGATTACCGGCGCCGCTCAAATGGACGCCGCCATTCTGGTGGTTTCCGCCGCCGACGGCCCCATGCCTCAGACTCGTGAGCACATCCTCCTGGCTCGCCAGGTGAATGTTCCCTTCATCGTCGTGTTCTTGAACAAGATCGACATGGTCGACGATGCTGAACTGGTAGAATTGGTGGAAATGGAAGTCCGAGAGCTGCTGAGCAAGTATGAATTCCCCGGAGCTACCACGCCGATTGTAAAGGGTTCAGCCCTCAAGGCCCTGGAGAATCCTTCCGGACCCGATGCGGAACCGATCAAGGAACTGTTGAAAACTCTGGATGAATATATTCCGGAGCCGGTTCGCGAACTCGCCAAGCCGTTCCTGATGCCGGTTGAAGACGTCTTCTCCATCAAGGGCCGAGGCACGGTCGCCACTGGTCGTATTGAACAGGGTATTGTGAAGGTCAACGAGGAAGTGGAGATGGTAGGAATCCGCGACACCCGCAAGGTAGTCGTGACCGGAGTTGAAATGTTTAAGAAGTTGCTCGACCAGGGACAAGCCGGAGACAACGTTGGCCTGCTGCTCCGCGGTATTGAACGCGAGGAAATCGAGCGCGGTATGGTTTTGACCAAACCCGGCGCCATTACTCCTCATACTGAATTTGAAGGCGAAATCTACGTTCTGACCAAGGAGGAAGGCGGACGCCACACTCCGTTTTTCAAGGGTTACAAGCCTCAGTTCTACATCCGCACCACCGACGTAACCGGTGAAGTTCACCTGCCGGAAGGCACGGAGATGGTCATGCCTGGAGACAACCTGAAAGTAGTGGTTAAACTCGGCGTACCCGTGGCCGTGAATGAAGGAACCCGCTTCGCCATTCGCGAAGGCGGAAGGACAGTAGGCGCCGGCGTAGTCACGAAGATCATGGTGTAGCACTACGCTCTGAGCCTGCCGAAGAGCGTAGTCACGAAGATCATGGTATAGAACAAGTCCCACCCCATAGGATGAAATAAAAATAATCCTCCGACATATGCCGGAGGATTTTTTGTTGCGCGCCGTTTAGCCAAAGGTCCAGGCATAGAGCTCCACGCCCTTCCCCTTGAATCGAAGCTCCAGAGTGTGCTCTTCCACCCGCTGGTGCTCGCTCAGGAAGTAAAGCTGGTAAGCATCGATAAGCACGCGCCCGTCCTGAACCATTCTTCCGACTTGGTCGGGTTGAATGCGCTTTCCGTCTAGCCAGACCTCCACCTCAACGGGATGTTCCGTAAATCCCATCACCAGGTTCGCCTGCTTGGCCGAATAGACCAAACCAATGGAGGTCTCCTCTTCGCTGCTGACAATTTTTTCACCCTCAAAACGCCAGGCTCCCGTCAACCACCATTGGTTGGCGGCAGAGGTTTTTGGACGGGTGTATTTTTGAACACTTTCGGAAACCGATTCGGGAGAAGCAAAGACCGCTTGGCGAGTCCCAGAAGGGAGACTCGTCCCCGCGACAACATGTCGCTCCGTTCCCAGATACGTCTCGCCTGTCTGCACTCCATCGCTGGGGGCCTCCACGGCGGAAAAATCCACTTGGTTTTCAGCCCCGTCCAAACCCAGAAGAGAGCGGATAACCTGTTCCGTCTCCTCATATTCCCCCTCCCCAAAGTGGGTATAGCGGACAAAGCCATCTCGGTCGATCACATACTTTGCCGGCCAATAACGGTTTTTATAGGCCCGCCAGGTTTTAAAGTCATTGTCCTGAAAGATCGGATATGGCAAAGCAAATTCTTCCACTTTTTGCTGAAGATTCGCCAAAACTTTTTCAAAAGCGAATTCCGGAGCGTGCGCTCCGAGGATCACCAGCCCTTCATCCGCGTATTCTTCGTGCAGCATTTTTAGAGCCGGAAGAGTACGAATACAGTTAATGCAGGAGTAGGTCCAAAAGTCGATCATCACGACTTTGCCCTGCTGACGAAGCTGGGCCAGGGTAAGGGGTTCGCTGTTGATCCAGTTCGTTGGCTCGACCAATTCTGGAGCGGGAAAATGCGCGTTGAACAAGGCTCTCACCGCCGCCGAAGCGGTGGAATCCCTGACGACACTTTGATTCTTTGCCATGTCCATCACCATATCCTTTTCCTGTTCCGTCACACCATTCTGGTAGCCTTCGACCAGTCCTTGTTCAAGTTTTGTAAAGTCAAAATAGCCCTGATCGAGAAGAGCCGCCTCCAGCTTTTTTTCGTATCCCGTCAGGATCAGTATTCCCACGACGATGAGGAGCGCCCCCAATCCCCTGCGAAACCAGGACTCCGGATTGGCAAACCAGCGAAACCCACCAAGAACCTGGCGACCGCCATAGCCGATCAAAATCAGGGGTAAGAAGAGGCCAAGGCAGTAGAAGACCAGCGCCCAGATACCCATGGAAAAACTCTGAGGTAGCACCACCGCCAGGATCAGCGCATACGTGGGCGAACAACTGGCGAATACCGGACCAAGAGAAGCCCCCAGAAAGATCATGCCCTTCCTCCCCTCTTGTTGGGAAGCCGACTGAAGAAGATTCTGGCTGCGCTCAAAGCCTAGGCGCTGAGAAAGCGCCGACCAGGTATTCGGAAAAAACAAAGCGAGACCAAAAAGGAGGACTATGCCCCCGGCAATGCCGGTCCACACCGATGGCGGCACCTGAATCAGCAAAGTGCTGGCCTTGAGCAAAAGCGTGAAGAGAAACACGGAAATCATCAGCGATCCGGTGATGATCAGGGGCCGCCACCGATCCGTTCCGGAAAGAGAGCCGCCCAGGATGACCGGAAGGACGGGAAGCACGCAGGGCGTCAGCACGGTAATAACACCGGCTAGAAAGGCGATGAAAAAGAGCTCCATGGAGTGGTAAAGATACCGATAGCGTACCGTCATATCTTTTTCTTGCCAACCATGTCCGGAAAAGGTATCATCTCGCCGCTTCAATGGCTGCTTTTAGCCTCGGAGTCCTGGAGGTCAGGAAAATTCGCCGTCATCAATTGAAGCGCCGTCTTCAATTCCCAAACGACGAATGACCCGTCGTTATTTTTTTATCTTTTCACTTTATTTATGGCAACAGCCAAAAAAGCCAAGTCAGTTCCTGCGAAAAAGCCCGCAAAGAAACCAGCTGCCAAAAAAATCACACCTGAAGAATCTCAGCAGAAGCGCGAAAAGGTCGGCGCGAAGGAAACCAAAAAAGCCACGAGCAGTTCCGGCGCTAAAATTCGCGTCATCATCCGCGCCTTTGATCACAAGATCGCCGACGAGAGCGCCAAGACGATCATGGAAACAGCCGAGCGCACCGGCTCGCTGGTGACCGGCCCCATCCCCATGCCCACGAAGATCGAACGAGTGACCCTGAACCGCTCTACTTTCGTCAACAAAGACGCGCGTGAACAATTTGAGATCCGTACTCACAAGCGCCTGATCGACATTACCGATCACACCACCACCACCATCGAATCACTGTCGAGCCTGAATTTGCCAGCCGGAGTCGACGTGGAAATTAAAATGCTGTAGTGATCACCTCGCTTCAAAACCCTCAGATTAAGAATGTCATCAAGCTGCGCTCGAAGAAACAGGAGCGCGACAGGCAGGGCTTGATGATCATTGAGGGCGCGCGGGAAGTGGAGCGAGCGCTGCGAGCTGGTGTTGAAATGGAGCAGATCTACTTCTGCACCGACTTCCTCGTCGGTGAGCAGCCACCACATCCCCGGGCGGAGCAGACTTCTCGGGAAGTGTTTGAAAAAATTTCCTATCGGGAACATCCCGACGGCATCCTGGCCGTCGGACGCGCTCCCACGCGGCGACTGAGCGATATTTCGCTCAGCCAAGCTCCCCTCCTGGTCGTCGCTGAATCCATTGAAAAACCGGGAAACCTGGGTGCCATTCTCCGCTCCGCCGATGCCGTCAAGGCCGATGGAGTGCTGGTCTGCGACCAATGCACGGATGTGAACAACCCCAACGTGATCCGAGCCAGCACCGGCACGGTTTTCACCGTTCCCCTGGCGGAGTGCGGGTCGGAAGAAGCCCTGCAATGGCTAAAAAAAAACTCGATCCAGATCGTGGCCGCGTCCCCAGCCGCGCAGGTTGAGTACACGGATGTTGATCTGAGCAAACCCACGGCTATCGTGGTCGGCTCGGAGCAAAACGGCCTGAGTAAAAAATGGCTGGAACAATGCGATCTTCAGGTGAAGATACCCATGGGTGGGATAGCAGACTCACTGAACGTCGCCACCGCCACCACCATTTTGCTGTTCGAAGCTCGGCGACAAAGAAAGTCAGGCCACAAATGAACTCAGCCGCAAGAACGCCTACTGGCGGATACCTTGTCGGACAGGCATTTTTATCGTAAGAATAAGAAGAGCTTTGTTGTCCCATATGGATTTACCGAAACAAGATACCCCATCAAACTTCCCACACTTTGAGAATCAGCCGAAGAGAGATTCAAAGTGCCTTGCCATTATCGTTTTCTTGCTCCTCACCCTTGCGGCCATTCTTTCCTTTTACCTTCTCTCCGCACCAGGGCAAACAAATACCAGCGGAGCAGCTTCTATTGTACAAGCCTCTTGTTCCCGACCTTTCGTGATCTACCAGGGTCAGTGCCTCGACCCCATGCCAGCCTGTCAAAATCCACCAGAAAACAGCTACAGCTGCGTCGATAAGATCGCCGAAGGCAAACGAAGAAAGCGCTTTAGTTTCAGTTGCGTCAGAGGGTTTGAACAGTTGGGAGACGAGTGTGTTTCCTCCACGGTAGATCCGGAAAAATTCTACGCCAAAAATATCAACGCTGATTATAGCCAGACCATCGAATTCACCACCATTGATTTGGAGTGGAAAAATCTCAGCCGAGCCGCCAGGTATACCGTATCCTGGCGGATCATAGACCTGGCCACCCAGGCTGAACGCGGTGAAGGCAGCTATAGCCTGGTGAGAGAAACTGAACGAATCGACAATAAAACCAGCTATCGCCTCACGCCAGCGCAAACCATGGCAAAGTACAATATTGTCGTTCTGGCACTGACAAATGAGGGAACGGAGGTCGATCACTTTTCAGTCGATATTGAAACCGATCCGGCCA
>JAUYKR010000035.1 GCA_030699855.1 bacterium | reverse complement strand
GTGCCCGGGTGGCGGAATGGTAGACGCGAGGGACTTAAAATCCCTTGGAGGTAACTCCGTGCGGGTTCGAGTCCCGCCCTGGGCACCACTTAAAAACGACCTTGTGCGGGCCTGCCTGCCGGCAGGCAGGTTCGAGTCCCGCCCTGGGCACCACCAAACACCTTGCTGTCTTCTGTTGGGCAGGCGTAGAATGTGGCCTATGAAAGGCAATTCTTCAGATCGGGCGTCAGAGGGTTCAGGTGAAAAACTGGCCTATTGCAACGCTTTACTGGAAGGCGCGCTGGACGTGATCGTGGTGACGGATGTGGAGGGAATGTTCCGGTACCTAAGTCCATCGGTGCAAAGAAATTCCGGCTACGCGACGGGAGAACTGATGGGCAAGTGCCGCTTCGACTTTCTTCATCCCGAAGATGTCGAAGGGGTAAGGGAGCTGTACCGACAAGTCATGGAGAACCCCGGGGAGGCCCGTGTGACTGAACATCGTTTCAAGAAGAAGGATGGTGAATGGGTTTGTATGGAGGGTACGATCCGCAGTCTGGTGGAAGGTGGGAAAATTTCTGAGATTGTCATCAATCTGCGCAACATTACCGAGCGCAAGCGTGCTGAGCAGGAACTTCGGGAGAGCGAGGAGCGCTTCCGTCAGTTCTCCGAAGCCACCACCGAGGGTATTCTCTTTCACGATGGGGGAGTTATTATCGACGCAAATCAAAATTTAGCCGATCTTCGAGGGTTTACCATTCAGGAAATGATCGGGAGAAGCGTTTATGACTTCATTGCTCCGGAGTGTCGCGATCTGGTGCGGCAAAAGATTAATTCTGAATCTCAGGAGCGACATGTGCTCGTAGGTATAAAAAAGGATGGGACAAGGTATGAATACGAAACGGCTGCTCGTCCGGCCCACTACAAGGGAAAAAAGGTGAGGGTGGTGGCCGTGCGAGACATCACTCGACAGAAGCAGTTGGATCGGGCCAGAACGGATTTTGTTACCTTTGCTTCCCACCAGCTTCGCACTCCGCTGACCGCCATCGGCGGCTATGCTGAGCTCCTGCTGTCCGAGGAAGACGGCCCGCTGACCGCGGAGCAGAAGAAGTATCTGGAAAAAATCTGTCATAACAATGATCGATTGGTAGAACTTATGGGTATTTTGCTCAACGTGTCGGCCATCGAAATGGGTGCGTTGATTTTTAGTCCGACCGAGGTGGACTTGAAAAAACTGATTGACAGCATTGAGGGTGATTTCAAAATTCGCATGAAGCAGCGCGCGATCCATTTTTCAGTCCGGCTGCCGGAGGGCGATTCAAAACTGTTTCACGATCAGAAGTACCTGCGAATTGTCATTCAAAATATCCTTTCCAATGCCATTAAATATACCCCTGATCGGGGTAAGGTAGAGCTGTTGGTTGCGCTAGATGAAGATGATGTCATCATTTCCATCATCGATTCCGGGTATGGTATTCCGATCGGAGAACATGAAAAAGTTTTTTCTTCCAGGTTGTTTCGCGGCACGAACGTTGTGGAAAGGGGTATCGAGGGAACAGGTTTTGGTCTGTATATTGTCAAATCTTTGGTCGACAAAATGGGCGGGTCAGTCTGGTTCGAATCTGAAGTGGATGTCGGTACGACTTTTATGATTCGCCTCCCTTTGCGCTTTAAGCCCCAGCCTTAGCCTTCCTTTCGCGCTGCCTTGGCATGCAGAATGTTAAAGCCTTTTTCGAAGGCGCGAACCGAAGCGACGATCACATCCGGAGAGGTGGTTCGGGCGACAATAGCATTTCCATCCTTATCAGAAAGGGTCATGGTCACTTCCACCGTCGAGTCTACCCCTTTGGAGTCGATCTTTACTTCGTAGTCGATGAGGTGAACACCCAGATTGTCTTCCCCAGCCAGACCGTCCTTCAGGGCTTTGATGGCGGCGTCCACGGTGCCGACTCCCTGAGCTTTCAGGTGTCGTTCCTTTCCAAAAGCCTTGGCCCAAAGCTCGGCCTCCCCGGGCTTATGCAGTCCGGTGGTGATGTTGAAGTCATGAATTTCCAGGACCCGGTGCTTTAGCGAAAATTCGTCCAGAGTTTCTTCCAGGATGTACTGCAGATCGGAGCGCCTGATGTCCTTTCCTTTTTCGATGAAGCTTTCTATGCTTTGGTGTACGCCATCAAGAACCCCGTTCGCGATTTCGATACCAAATTCTTCTTTGATCTTTTTGGCCAAATCTTCCTTGTTCGGAAGAGTCGTATAGATTTGCTTGGCTTTTTCTTCCACGCCACCTTCGCGGATGGCGTAGAGCTTTTGTTCGATGAAGCGCTCGACTTCCGAAAAGTCTGGCTCCAGCGTTGCCGGTTCGGGAACAATTCTGAGGGGCGATTTGGGATCTTTAAGTCCGTTTCCGCAGGCACTGACGACGATCACATCATCGGGCTTGAAAAAACCTCCCTCGGCCAGTTTCTTCGTGACGGCATAGGAGAGCGCGCCCGATGGTTCGGAGAAAATTCCCTCTTCCCGCGCCAGTTCCTGCTGGGCTTTGAGCAGGTACTCGTCACTCACTTCGTAGGCGCCGCCTCCGCACTCCACCATGTCCTCCAAGATCTTCCTGCCATCCGATGGGTTGCCGACCGCCATGGTGGAGGCGATAGTGTGGGGACTCACCACGGTGAAGTTGGTACTTCCGGCCTCAAAGGCTTTCACCAGCGGATTACAGCCGGTTGTCTGAGCGATGATGATCTTGGGTAGTTTTTTGACCAGACCCAGCTGCTGAAATTCCTTAATGCCTTTATAAATGGCGTGCAGGTTGGTGCCGTTGCCCACTGAGCAAACGATGTAATCGGGACTCTTCCAAAACAACTGCTCGACGATCTCGTAACCCTGGGACTTTTGTCCTTCCGTACGGAAGGTATAGTCACCGGCCAAATAGTAGCCAAAGCGCTTGGCCATTTCCGCGGCCAGTCTGGCGTAGCGGGAATAGTCCGAGCGGATCTGGATGACCCGAGCGCCGAAGATTAGGGTCTGGGCCAGCTTTCCGATTGGAGTTCCTTCCGGCACCAGTACATAGCAGGGGATTTTGGCCGCAGAAGCGTAGGCCGCCACCGAAGCAGCCATGTTTCCGGTCGAGGCCAGACAAATGGCCTTGGCTCCCAGCTCCTTGGCCTTGGTTACTTCCACCATCGTTCCCCGATCCTTAAAAACACCGGTGGGATTCAGGCCCTCATTTTTAATGTATAAATTGTTGAGACCCAGTTTTTTCCCCAGATTGTTTGCCTTCGTCAGCGGCGTTCCTCCTTCTTCCAGGGAGACAATGCTCTTGAAGTCGTCGATGGGGTAAAAAGACACGTACTTGAGCGCCGACGGTGGTGCCGTCATTAATGCCTTCATGTTCAGGCGACGGGAAATCTCTTCGTAGTCGTAATAGGTTTCCAGAGGGCCGCCGCAATCAACACATTCGGTGACTGACTCGCTTTCTTCGTGAGGGCGAGAGCAGTGATAGCATTTCAGGTGGTAGGTTTTCATACGACTACGAGTTACGAATAGTTACGAATATACGAATAAAAAAAGCCTGCGGACGCGAGGCATGTTCTTTTGAACGAGATATCCTCGCGCAGGTTAGGGGCTGATAATGATGATGTTTTTATTCATTAACCTTATTATATTCATGAAGAGGTCGAAGTCAACGCTCTTAAGCTGCTCTCTTGGCTATGGTGAGGAGACCTGATACATAGTCAAAGTCTAAGCCGGTGTTCAGGTAGAGTCCAGATTGCATAAACATGCCTCCTCCTGGCTTTTTTTCAGCAACGATCCAGTCGTTGTATACCATCTCCAAACTGGGGTGTTTTCTCACTATGCGCTCAAAGCACTGTCTTAGGATTTCCATGATCGATATCACTCGTCCTTCTATTCTTACATTCTTTTCCGGCCTATGCCCCACATGGAGTCTTTCCACTTCAATCCCAGGCCCTCTGCCCTGCTGGAGGAGTTCCATCTCTACTGCGCCAATACCAGGTTGATCGAGTTGAAGGTGGACAATATGACCCGGTGCTTCTCCTTCGGCCGGAGGTCTTAGCATTTGAGCAAATTGATCAAAGCCCCTGGCCATATTTTGACCCATTACTGTGAATGAAGAGAGTCCGGAGAGAATGGTCTGGGGCGGTAGACCGAGTGAAAGAAGATCTAGCATGGAGGCGGTTTCAATTCTCGTTCCGGGATGCTTTTCTCTATTTTGCTGATTAGCTGGACCACTCAGGTCACTATGAATGACTTTTCTATTTTCTACCGGCAAGAGGTGATGTCCCATTTCTCCTGAAGGTCCGGAGCCAACGTCTATGACACCTCCATCTGTTGGAATTTCAAACTTCCTAAAGGCCAGTCTTAGAATTGCTTGCAGCGCTGGTCTTGTACTCTCTTCTTTTATTCTTTGATCAGTGGATAGCTCTCCTATGTAGAGATCTGATGGTTCTCTATCTCGTCTGAGTGTTACGTTGTGCCAACCGAACTTAAATCCATAAGCTCTTAGTAGCTCAGCGGTACTGAGGATTTCTGTTTCACTTGCCAGGGAGATCTGATAGTCCCCCTCTCGTCCAATGTCTTGCATGTGTTTACGAAAGGCGCTTATTATAGCGCTTTAGAGGATTTTTTCAAGGATTTTTTGCCCCATTTCCACCGTACTCAATATCAGCTCGTCTGAACTGGCGATATCTCCTGTTCTGGCCCCGCTTTCGAGAGCTGTCTGAACCGCATTTTCAATCGCCTGAGCTTCCTCCTCCAGTGCGAACGAGTAGCGCAGCATCAGCGCAGTGGAAAGAATTTGAGCGATAGGATTAGCCTTGTTTTGCCCGGCTATGTCGGGGGCGGAGCCGCCGATGGGCTCGTACAGGTGCAGCTTGTTGCCCAAGCTGGCGGAAGGCATCAGCCCCAAGGATCCGGGCAGTACGGACGCGATATCGCTCAAAATGTCGCCGAACATGTTCTCGGTAACGATCACGTCAAAGGACGAAGGATTTTTGATCAGCTGCATGGCAGCGTTGTCGACGAACAGAAAATCCATCGCAACGTTCGGATATTGCGGCGCCATTTCCTGGGCGACTTTTCGCCACAGCCTGCTGGTATCCAGGACGTTGGCTTTATCGACCACGGTCAGTTTTTTGCGACGCTTTTGGGCGGCCTGGAAGGCGAAGTGGAGAGGTCTTTCAATCTGGGCGCGGTCATAGCTCATCACATCGTGCGCCAGATCGCCTTCGGTCTTGTGCTCACCGAAGTAAATGCCGCCCACCAGCTCGCGGATGATGACCAGGTCTATGCCTTTTTCAATGATCTCCGCCTTCAGCGGCGACAGTGACGCCAGCATCGGATAGACCTTTGCCGGTCTTACATTTACGGCCAGATCAAAGATTTTGCGAAGGCCTAGAAGGGCATTTTTCTCGCAGTCCTTCCATTTGGGTTGATCTTGCTGGTCCACCGGTCCGCCCACGGAGCCGAATAGGATGGCATTAGAGTTTTTGCAAATTTCTACCGTTTCTTCGGGTAGGTGCTGACCATACTTGACGAAGGCGGCTCCGCCGATCAGCGCCTGCCGATAAGTAAATTCGTGATTGAATTTTTTGGCAATAGCATCCAAAACTTTGATCGCTTCGGCCATCACTTCCGGTCCGATCCCGTCGCCGGGGAGAACTGCAATTGAATGGTTCATAGTGGTTGCTGAGTGAAGGAGGGGAATTGGGATGCAAATTTTGAAACGAGGACAAGAGCGAGAAAGAGTTGGAAGAAGCTCATTTGCGAAGGGGGTTATTCTTGTCACAGACTTATACCGCCGGATTTCGCAGTGAAAAATTCGTATCCGAATTCCTCTCCGTTGTTCGGTCTAGCTGTTGTTCGGTTGCAGGGTGGAGTAGAACAATTCTTGATCTCGCTTGTCCTGCCAACCCTCGATTTCGGCCATGTGATCCATCAGGTAGTCAAAGTCCTCATGCCCCTTCAGGATACAGTCTTTGCGGAAGGCATCGTAGGGAAATTCGTGTGTCGAACCGTCCGGGAGTGTCACGGTTTGTTTGGCCAAATCGACTGAGATTTGATACTGATCCTGCCGCTGTGATTCACGGATGATGCGGTCGATAATTTCTTCGGAAAGAACAGCCGTGATCAGTCCGTTTTTGCCGCTGTTATTATGAAAGATGTCGGCAAAGGAAGGGGCAATGACCACTTCAATTCCGTATTCAAGCAGCGCCCAGACGGCGTGCTCGCGGGAGGATCCGCAGCCGAAGTTGTTGCGGGCCACCAGGATTTTTCCGGCTTGGAATTTTTTCTGATTCAAGGGGAAGTCTGGCTCGCCGTCGCGAAGCCGCCGGAACAGATTTTCCCCGTATCCGCCCTGGCTGGTGCTGGTCAGGAAGTTGGCGGGGATGACCATGTCGGTATCGACGTCCTTGCGGTCGAGGGGGATGACTTGGGCGGTGATGGATTGAAAGGCTTTCATCTTAGTTAAAATATGAAGTGGGATCAGTGATCTTTCCGGCAATGGCCGAGGCGGCGACGGTGGCGGGGGAGGCCAGATGGGTGATACTTCCGGTTCCCTGGCGGCCGACAAAGTTTCTATTTGACGTGCTGATGCAGCGCTTTCCCGCCGGTACCTTGTCGTCGTTCATGGCAATGCAGAGGCTGCAGCCGGGCATGCGCCAGTCGGCTCCCGCTTCCATGAAGATCCTGTCCAAGCCTTCCGCTTCCGCCTGGGCCTTGACCGGCTCCGAACCGGGGACGACATACATGGTCACATTTTTGGCTATTTTCTTTCCCTTCATGATTTCGGCGGCGATTCTCAGGTCAGAAATTCTGGAATTGGTGCAGGATCCCAGGAAGGCCCAGTCGATGGAAATTCCTTCGACCTTTTGTCCTTCCTTCACGCCGGTGTATTCCATCCCTTTTTGAGCGCTGCTTCGGTGTTCTTCCGGAACGTCCTTGAGGTGGGGAACTGTGCCGTCGATGGCGATGCCCTGCTCGGGGTTGGTGCCCCAGGTGGTGCGGGGTTTTAGTTCACCGACGTCGATAATCACTTCGGCGTCGTAGGCGCAGCCTTCGTCACTGGCGAAACTTGACCAGGTTTCAATTGCCCTGTCCCACTCCTCCGGCTTGGGCGCGAAGCGGCGGCCTCTGATGTATTCGAAGGTGGTTTCGTCCGGGCCGACCAGGCCGGCCCGAGCTCCGCACTCGATGCTCATGTTGCACAGGGTCATGCGCGCTTCCATGGTCAGGGCCCGGATTGCTTCACCCGTGTACTCGATGATGTGTCCGGTGCCGCCGCCGATCCCGATCTGAGCGATCAGGGCGAGAATATAGTCCTTGGAAAACACGGCTTTGGATGGCTTGCCCTTAAATTCCACCTTCATCGTTTTCGGTTTCTGCTGCAGGATGCAGCCGGTGGCCATCACCATGCCTACTTCCGA
>JAUYKR010000031.1 GCA_030699855.1 bacterium | reverse complement strand
ACATCATCTTCAAACAGCTTTGCCAGATAGCTGAGCGAATCGGTCAAATTTCCGGCGTTTTCTCCCAGTTTAATGCTCTCGATGATGAGTGGAGAAAAAAGTTGAGGATGTTTGGCAGTGGCGGCGGAAAAGATTTCACCTTTTTCCACATCATTTCGTATTTGCACAAGAGCTTTCCGATACTGTGAGTTTTTCGGAACGGTTGTCAGAATATCAAGAGCTTCAATCAGGGGGATGCTTGTCTGATTCAAAGTGGCGAAAGTTCGGATGATTTGAGCGGCGTTGTAAGATTTAGCCAGTGATCCAAAAATTGGTATGTGCAGAATGAGGCCGTCCCAGAATCTTCTAAAGCCTTCTTTCCTAAAGAGCAGGCGCAGGCTTGCGAATGAGAGGATCATGGCGATGAGGATTGCCCACCAGTATGTTCTCAAGAACTCTTCCGTGCCGAGCAGGATCTGCGTGGGGAGCGGTAATTCGGCTTTCAGTTTGCCGAAGAGGGTGCGAAGAAAGGGGATCAAAAAAATGATCATCCCGACTCCAATCACGATCATCAGGCCGACGATGATGGCCGGATAGGTCATGGCGGAAACGACTTTTTGTTTGAGGGCGTAGCTTTGGGCTTCTTGTTTTTCCAGATACTTCAAAGATTTGGACAGCGTGCCCGACTCTTCACCGACCTTGATGATGCTGGTGTACACGGTCGAAAAATACTGAGGATAATTTGTGAGGCTATCGGCCAGAGTGCTGCCCTGCTCGGTCTTGTTTTTAATGTCCTGGACGACATCTTTCAGCGTCTGGTTCTGGGTCTGTAATTCAATGGTTTTGAGGGCGTCGATGACGGTAAAGCCGTGTTCAGTCATGTCGCCGATCCGCTTGGTGATGAGGGGAATGTCTTTTTGTCGGAGTCCGCTGCTCCATTCATACCACTTCCTTTTTGTTTTTAGTTCTTGCAAAGAAACGACCTGTCCATCTTTGCCCGCTTTTTTCACGGCAGCTTCCTTGCTGGGAGCGACCAGCGTTCCGCCTTTGGTCTTTCCCTGGTCGTCGGCGATAAGGTAGGAATACTGAGGCATTATTCCCTGGTTATACGAATAACTTCTTCAGGCGTGGTCAAACCCTGTAGAGACTTCAGTAGTCCATCTTCCATCATGGTCATCATGCCTTTCTTTCGGGCCTGGGCGATGATGTCGCCGGCCAGGGTTTTTTTGCTGATCAGCTTGCGAATTTCCTTGTCCACCTCCAAAAACTCAGCCACGGCCACGCGGCCGTAAAAGCCGGTTTGGTTGCAACTGTTGCAACCCTTGCCTTCGTAAATGGTAATAATTTCACTGGTCTTTCGTTTTCTACCTCCGTTCGAAATTTTTTCCATAAAATGTTTGGCGTCAAAATTTTCAAAGGTGCTGAACAGGTCAATCAGTTTTCTCAAGCTGAGTTCCTTACTTTGAATACAAAAAGGGCAAACGCGGCGAGCTAAGCGTTGAGCCAGGGCCACGTTTACCGTCGAAGCCACCAAAAAGTGCTGAACTCCCATTTCCAGCAGGCGGGGCAGGGTGGAAGCGGCGTCATTGGTGTGCAGGGTGGCGAAGACGATGTGTCCGGTCAGGGCCGCGTTGACGGCGATGTTGGCGGTTTCCGTATCGCGGATTTCTCCCACCAGCAGGATGTCCGGATCCTGGCGCAGCATGCTGCGCAGACCGTTGGCGAAGGTGAGATTCGCTTCATTGTTGACCTGTACCTGATTGACGCCCGGTAGGCGAATTTCCACCGGATCTTCCACCGTGGAAATATTCACGTCGCGGGTGTTCATGATGCGAAGAACGCTGTAGAGGGTGGTGGTTTTTCCGGAGCCGGTCGGTCCGGTGACCAGGATCATGCCATGGGTCTTCTGCATAACTTCCCGCAAAATGTTCAGCTGCTGTTGGGTGTAGCCCAGGCTTTCCAAATTCAGCGACGTTTGGCCGGCCAGCAGACGGAGTACCACTTTTTCTCCATCGTGAATTGGGATGACGGAAACGCGCAGACTCAGCTTGATATCCGGAAAATCCATTTTGATGCGGCCGTCTTGAGCGGCCCGGTGTTCATCGGTCTTCAGATTCGCCAAGACTTTTACTCTGGTGATCAGAACATCTTCGAACTCCTTGGGAAGAAAGAGAATATCGTGGAGGTCGCCGTCCATGCGGACGCGGACGATGATTTCATCTTCCTGGGGCTCAATGTGAATGTCGGATGCGCGTTCCTGAGAGGCATAATAAATAATGTCGTCGAGCAGATTCGCTATGGCCTCGGCGCCCTGCTTTCCACCTTTGACCTCGATAGCCTTTTTTGTTTCTTCCAGCTTTTGCGCCAGGGGTATTTCATAAGCTCTCAAGGCGTTCTTCAGGTCCATGGTGGCGGCGTAGAACAGCTTGATTTTTTTCTTCGTCTTCTTTTCCAGAAATTGGAGCAGTTCTGCTTGATGAATGTTATTAGTGGCTACCTGGAGAAAGTTTCCATCTGCTTTCATGGGAAGGATCAGATTTTCCTTGGCTATTTTTCCGGGAATCAGATCGAGGATTTTTCGGGGTATCTTGAGGTTTCCAACCTTTGTAAACGGTATCTTGCTCAGATCGGCGACGATCAAGCCGATTTGTTCGTCGGAGAGTATGGCAAGATCGGCAATGGCCTGATCGGCCCGCAAACCAGTCTTTTCCGTATGCCGCTTGATGGCTCTGAGGTCAGCTTCTCCAATGAGCTGAGCTTCGAGGAGAAAGTTCAGGAGTTCTTCATCCTGAAGGGGGGCAGGATTCATATTGTTTTGGTTTTAAATCCCTTCAGTATAGCACAAAACAACCCGTTTTTTAAGGGGAAAGACGGGCTTTTGCGAACTCATTGGTCTATTTGCCTCGTTTTACTTTTTTCTTGTCTTAGCTTTTTTCTTTACTTTCTTTTTACCTATCGACAGCTTTTTTCGCTGTATTTTCATCGGTGACGGTTTGCGGGGGCTTTTTTTGGGCGTTTTCACGGGCCTTTTTTCCAATCTCTTTCCGCTGGCTTTTACCACGGCGTTCATCAGCTCAGCCAGCTGGGTCTCGTCACGGACAAAATACTGTTTTGCTCCCAGCTTCAGGGCCTTGTCGATATCTTCCTTCTGCCTGAGCGAGCTGACGATGACAAAGGGGGGCATTTTTTTGTGGAGCTGCTTACTCTTGCGCAGGACAGTAAAGCCATCTTGAAATGGTAGCATCACATTCATCAACACGACGGCGTACTTGTTGAGCCGCAGTTTCTGCAGTGCCTCTTCGCCGTTGTGAACGGTATCGACGTCCAACCCTGACTTCTTCAGCTTGATGCCGTACAGTTTGGCGAAGAATGGATCGGCTTCGATGACAAGGGCGCGCATGGGGAAAATGAAGAACGTGCTTTTAGATTAGACCTGGTTGGGGATGAGGGCAAGGTTCGATCATTTTCCCCTTTTCCGCCAGTGTACAGGGTGGTCTGATATGCCCGTTATCGTCGAGGAAATGGGTGTTTTTTGCTAGTTTGTTGAATGGTTTATTATGCCCTCATTCTCGTTTCTGAAAGAACTTTTTTGTCACTTCCAAAAGATGCGCTGGCAGCAGTGGATTGCTACTGGGCTGTCACTGATCATCGTGGCGAACACCGGTCTTTTTGGCGCCGTGGCCTATGCCAACACTTTCGAGACCGAGCTCAATAACTTTCAGACCCGTTCGCCGGAAGACGGAAACGAATATCCGCTGGTGGTGGTGCTGGTCGAGCCGGAATTGAACAGCGGTGAGGTGTCCGACTATTGCGAGGGTATTCAGGAACAGATCGGGTCGGTATGCCTGCTGATGGAATGGCAGGGAGAGACTGCCGCCAGAATTGTCGAAAGCCTGCAGCAACTCTACTTCGAGGGTTATCGCGTCAGCGATGGCCTTGCCAAGCTGGTGGGCCTGGTGCTGATCGGTGAGGTTCCCATTCCGGTGGTTCACAATGGTCTGGAATCTTTCCCCAGCTTGTATCCGTATACCGATCTGGTTCGGCCGGTCTACGTTTTTGATCCCGATCAGCAGATCTTCATCCGCTCTTCCGCCACCGGCCCTCAGCCGGAGCTTTGGCATGGGGTGATTCGTCCGCCCGGACAGGGGAATGAGCGACAGGAAAATCTGGAGCGATTTTTGACCAAAGTCGAGGCGTTTCGGGAGGGCGACCAGGTCTTCAAGGATCAGATCGGTTTTCACGATCAGTTATGGGCGAATGATGCCTTCGACAACGGTACCAAACATTGGTATCTGCAAAAGCTCAAATTTTTGTACCGCCTGCTGAACTATCAGTTCAGCGGCAATTGGCTCAAATCCCTGATGGGAGAAGCCACCGAACGCTTTCAGGATCTCGCCTCCCGCACCTTTCCGGACGCTCCGGTACGGGTGCAAAAACCTTCCGCCGACGAAGTCAACGCCGGTATCGGCTTCAACAGCCGGGCGGCCGAGCGCGAGCGAGGCCAACAGGTCGCGGGTGCAGAAGACATTTTCGAAGGCGAAGATATGAGTGAAATGCCAGATATCTTCAGTCCAGGTCCTATTCGCAACCTCCTCAAAGATTATATCCACGTGGTGTCGAGATATGTTTCCGGCACCACGGAAATTTTGGAAAAAGCCGGCCGTCGCCAGAGCTATGAAACTCTGCCTTCCGTCATCACCAAGATGGATCGCTATTCGGCTTCGATCATCGCTTTGGCCACGCGGGAGTTCGAGCAGTACACCCTCAAAGAGGTCGAAAAAATCGCTTCCGACATCGAATTGATCGAGAAATTCAACGAAATCGATACCCGTTTCAGCATCGAGGATTTTAATTACAAGCTTCGCGACTATTCCAGATACATCAATGGCGCTCCGCTTTCTTCCATTCAGGAAGCCGAGCAGTGTTCGCTGGTGCGGGGGACAAATTACGCCACCGATGAAGGAGATCCGGGCAAGGCGGTCTACTCCAACCGAAAGGATGATCCCACCACCGTTCAGGACATCTCATGGGTGAGCGGAGCTTGGGCGCAACGGCAAATCCTCGAAACGTATGAATGGTACGGTTCCTGCTCCTGGAAGGTTCGTAATAGCTGCGTTCCGGGGGCGTCGACTCAACCGCTGCTCGACTTTGGCGCGGCCAAGCGCTACGGCGGTGATAATAATTACCAGCTGTGCTTCCAGGACTCCGGTCCGGGAGTTCCCGAAAGTGTCGAACACGCCAATTTTCGCCGCGTTTCCAGCGTCATCCATCACGTTCAGCCAACCGGCGATATTGCCCAGGCGATGATGGAGCAAAAGCTGGCCCGACATCTTCCCATCGACGCCGTTCGTCACGCCAGTTTTTATTGGGGTGGCCCAAATCAATTTAGTCCGGAGCAAGTGGGCAGAATTGCCTATCCCAATTTTTACGCTCTCAAGGCCGGCTCGGATCAACAGGCTTTGGCTGCTATCGAACAATTGATCGAGAGCAAGGAGATAGAGCTGCGCCAGGCCAGAGTTCAGGCTAACCAGGAGCGCTTTATGCGCTACGTTGCTTACTCCATCGCCTTTGAGCGCGGGGATCACCGTCCGGATTTCTGGAAGTACAATGAGATCCCTCAGTTTCAAGAAAAGTCAGATCGTTACTGGCAAGCGGTGTTGGCCGAACTTCGTCCGGTTTTCGACCGCTCCAGCTTGCTCGAGCCCTGGGGGGTTTTTGAACAATACCTCAAAGCCGGCGACGTAGCGCCGGCGCTGGAGCAACGAATCCAAGGTTTTCTTCCACTCTTCTTTCCCGGGGCTCTGGCCGACGAAAATCTGAACCTCACATGCGGTTACGAATATGACCTTCGTTCGCGGGACCCCTTCAAGCCGGAGCCGCCTTCCGTGTCGAGGAAGTGTGATAATAAGATCGCCAAAAAAACGAAAGTCGCTGCCAAGTCTTTGCGCGAATTTTATCAGCTCCCCGAAGGGGCGCGAGTGGACATCGAAATGCTTCATAACGCCGATAAGTTTACCGACCCGCTCGATCCCACTGCTGCTCTGGAGATGTTGAGTTTCATTGCCTTGGTAGTAGCTCATGGTTTAGCCACGATCAACGGCCAACTCGATGACAAGCGAGCCGGCCGGCAGCCCTCCACCGTGCTCGAGCAAACCGTGATTCCTGTTCCTTTGGTTGAGCCTGGTGAACTGAAAGCCCTGCTTCAGAATTTCAAGCAAGAGCTGATCCAGGCGGTCAGCTGGCTTAATTTGGGTATCGAAGCCAAGCACCGTCAGGGACTCAGCCTCCTCGCCAAGGACAAAGAGATGCTGTACCTGGTAATGAACGGTGATGCTCAACATTTTGATTTCACCATCGACAAGCTGAAAGGAACGTACCCTGATCAGCAGG
Organism: bacterium; assembly: GCA_030699855.1. Taxonomy (GTDB): domain Bacteria; phylum Patescibacteriota; class Gracilibacteria; order JAUYGZ01; family JAUYGZ01; genus JAUYKR01. The sequence goes on along the minus strand of JAUYKR010000031.1, from coordinate 853 downwards.
GTAAAGATCAGCAGGAAAACATTCTCGATACCTTAAAAAAAGGCGAGGATGAGCTGATAAAAAAACAAGAGCAACGGAGTAAGCAGCGTGAGGTCGAGCAGCGTCGATCCGGAACCAAGGCATCGCCTTGCGGCGGAAGCGTGGGTTTGCTCGAATGGCCGCAAGCGGTGGGTGATTGCTGGATTCCCAATGAACTGCTGGCGAATCCGATTGGTGGCGACAGCGCTCCACCCTCCGATCTCCAAGAAACTCAGGATGCGACCGGGACTCCCCAAGCGGGGAGGGATCTTGAAATCACGCTGTCATCGCCCGTGCTCGCGCTCGGCAGTCAGGGGGAGGCGCGCATCGCCGTGTCGGCCGAGCAGCCGATCCAGTGGGAATCGGAAGGGCCGATAAAGGTTCAGCCCCAGCAGCACGGCGTAGCCGCGCTGATTCCGGAAGGAGTGGGGAACGCCACTCTCCGGGCCCGCTATGGCCAGCTGGCCAGTCAAAAACTCACTTCCGTCTACGTGCGGGTGGTCGATCAGCGGGTCCTCCTCCAAGCCGTGAATGGGGCGGAACTGCAGGCGGGAAGTGATCAGGAACTGTCGTTCGCGGTGGAACTGGTCAGTTCGGAAGGCGAAGCTCTGCAAACGAATACGACCCTCAAAGTGATCGTCGATGACGCCGATAAACTGGTGGTGCCGGAAGAGCTGCTGGTCCGAAATGGTAAGGGCACCTTTGCCGTCCGCGCCGGAACCAAGACGGGAATGGCCGCCGTTCATGTGGAAGGACCGCCGTCGCGTCCGGTTTTAGTCAACGTGCTGGCGGGCGAGCCGGCGTTGCTGGAGTGGGAACCAAGTGATCGAGTTAT
>JAUYKR010000018.1 GCA_030699855.1 bacterium | reverse complement strand
CTGTATTTATAGTATTCGTGAAATGCACTAGTGACGAGGGATACAAGTTTGTGTATAGGATTCGAGATTGGGAGTATAATCAATCATTGAAGATAACAGGTCTCGATGTAGACACAAGTGGAGCCCACTTAGTGGGTACATTCGTCGATTGCACAAACATCGGACTTAGAATAGAAGGAGAAATTAATGATCCCAAGGGGAAAGAAAGATACATAGATGAGCTTCATGTAAGTGAAAGGTTTTTTACAGACGATCAAAGCGAGGAGAGGCTAGAAATTCTAATAACTCCTCTAGTAAACAGTTGGCATCACTTCCGCAAGTCGGACAGTAATAATTTTCTAATTGTAAAACCTCTGAAGGTTTGCTCACACGTGCCGGGGAAAAACAAATTTAGGCTGAAATCTGGGCAGTTCTACAAAGATTTCGAGCTAATAAGGGCACCTTAGTTACATACAAGCATGCGTCTGTCACTGCTACTCACAATTCCCATTCTTTTCTACGCAATTGCAATTGTGACAGTAGTTTATGACCTGTACACAGATGGATCCGGGTGCGGTCTTGGTGGCTATCAATGCTCAATTTGTCAGATTGAACATAAAGCATGCCTTTCTAAGTAAACAACCATGCGACAATTAAAAATTACAAAATGGAAAGTATTTGTCGCTCTACTTTTAGTAGCTTTTACCATGCTGACGCAGCATCTTGTAAGGAGTGGTGATGTGTGGCCAATGGATCACATCGAAGTACCAAATCAATTTCTTATCAGCTACGACTCAGAATTCAACTTCCGCCAAAGTATTAACGACTGCGGCCCCTACAGCGCCGCCGCTATGGTAAGAGCAGTTGCTGGAAAGGAAGCTGACTCAAACGAGTTTGCCAGCACCATGAGCTGGAGGTTGCCGCGAATTGGCTATCACCCTTGGGGTCTAGAGAAAAAGCTAGAGGAGGAAGGAATTCATTTTATTGTCCCAAAAAATGTCAGCAATGCTACCGACGAACAGAAAATTCAATACCTTCGATATAGACTTTCTCACGGTGGCCCCATCATCATCCTCGGCGAAAAAAATGGATACCAGCACTACGTCACACTCCTCGGGTACAACAGCGGGAAGGATGAGTTTTATATTTACGACTCTTGGCATGACAAAGGCGTTGGGAATCTTACTGTCGACGATAACGGAGACTTGCCGGGGAATAGAACTCTATCCGAATCGGAGTTGATGGATTTTTGGAGGGACGGAGGCATGTTCGGGTTTTATAAGTGGTATGCGATTGTCACCTTGCCGGAATCGGAGTTAGATTGGCACATGTGACAAGTGGCAAGTCCCCATATATTGGACACACATTATGCAGAACTGCGTGATCAACCCGTAACCAACGCTTCTCACGGTTCATTCTCGCATTGCCGTGCGGACTCCTCGTTCATCGCATGGAGCCACCTGTCGGACTCGAACCGACGACCCACTGTTTACAAAACAGTTGCTCTACCAGCTGAGCTAAGGTGGCATGCCGAAGGACTATACCAAACTTTTTCGGACATGAAAATGGTTCTCTGGCCAGCCATGAGCGAGTCCGAGCTTGTCGAGGACGAGTCGAATGGTGGGCAGAGAGGGATTCGAACCCCCGAAGGCGTAAGCCAGCGGATTTACAGTCCGCCCCATTTGGCCACTCTGGAATCTGCCCATTGATGCATCTACTGATACCTTGCGTCTGGACTTTTAGCCAGCGGATTTATCCGCCTCAGGCGGACCCCATTTGGCCACTCTGGAATCTGCCCCTGATCGCCGACAAAGACTATCAAAGCGGCAGGAATCCTGCAACTGTTCAAGCCAACTGCCAGAGCATTCCCCCACTACCGCAGAGTCGCCCGCTGCCGATCAAAGCTGAGTGAGTTCGGAAGAAACCCGCTTCAAAGTCATTGTGCAGATAAGACTGGAGCTGGCCGGGCAAGACTCCAAACTGATTCAGGTGCAGAAGCAGCGCTTCGGTCATTCCCGACCGTCGACCACAATAAACCAAGTCCAACTGAGCATAGGCCACGGCAGTGGAAACACATACCCCGGTCTGATGATAGTGAATACTCAGCGGGTCAGCACTCCAAGCCTGAACTAGCTGGTCCCCAAAGCCTTCACAGTAAGCCAAGTTATCTTCAAGCGTGAAAAAGGGTACATCCGAGCCAAGACTGGCGGCCATTTCCCGAAGCGCCAGCTCGGGAATGCCGCGAGCCTTCCCAAAGTGCCGAAGGATAACTCCGGCATTACTACTGCCGCCTCCTAAACCAGATCCCGTCGGGATATGTTTCTGCAGCGCAACATTCCAGCCGCCTTCTCCCAAAACATCCAAAGCTCTCAGAGCGAGATTTGACCGGTCGGTCGGGACGTCCGGGTGTTCGCAGGAGATGGTGTTTTCTGGAGTGTCCGATTTCGTCAGCACCATCTCGTCAAAAAAATTATCATCTCGGTACAGGATCGTGTTCACAAAGTGTTTGCCGGACAATTCGTCCTTCCCCAGGATGTCGAGGGTCAGATTGATTTTAGCCGGACACTTCAACCGGATGATTTCGCTCATGACGCTGGTGGGAATGAAGGGACTGGTGGCGGCGTTCCGGGTGGGTGGACTTGAGGGAAACCACGCAGCTGCAGTGGATGCCCTCCCCGCGGCCGAAGCTACTCAACTCCTCGCCGCTGGTGGCGGTGATGCCAATGCGGCTGGGGTGAACGCGCAGCAGCTGGGATAACTGTTTTTTCATGTCGTCAACCAAGGGATCGATTTTCGGCCGTTTACACTCCAGGCTCACGGCGACATTACTCAGCTCGCGGCCGGACTCGAACATGTTCCTGAGGACGACTCTAAGGTACTCCTTGGAGTCAGTGACACCGGCTTCACACATTTCATCCGCAGTCTGCGAGATCGAGGCGCCGCCCAGCGCCGAGCCGATGGCATTCACCAGAGCGTGCAAGATCACATCTCCATCCGAATTGGCCTGAAGCTTTGGGTGTTTCTTTACCCGCACTGCGCCAAGAACAAGTTCCCCATCCTTGCCAAAGGCATGAGAATCCTCACCGATACCCACCAAATACTCGTTCCCCAGATACTGCTGCAGAAAATCCAGGTCCTCGGGAAAGGTGATCTTCAGATTCACCAGCGCGCAGGGAAAGGCTCGAATTTTAAGATTCGTCCTTTCGTACAGCGTCACTTCATCGGTCACGTCACGATTGAGGTTTTCCCGCATCAGCTTGAGCAAAGTCTTGCGGCGAAATCCCTGCGGTGTTTGGGCCCGATACAGCCAGTCCCGATCAACCAGGGTCACTTGGCCGTTCTTGGCTCGCCGAAGGGTATCAACGACCGGCTGGCCGACAAAACAGGCGCAGTCTTCTTTTTCCAACGCGTGAATGAGCCGGTCAAAATCATCAACCGCCGCCAAAGGGTTGGCGACATTGTGGAGTAAAATGAACTCGCCACGGCAGGCGCTGACGCCGATGTAAGAGGAATCAAGTCTCTTATCACCACCAGCGATGGCCTTTACGCTCAAACTCGGGTACGCCCTCGCAAAACTCCTAATCCTGGCAAGCTGCTGCTGAGGAGCGACAACGATCACCTCGGAGAGACCGACAATATCCTTCGCCAACTCTAAATTCCACTCCAGCAACGTTTTGTCGACCAAGTGCAAAAAAAGCTTCTCGGACCCGAAGCGAGTCCCCTTTCCCGCGGCGAGAATAACGAGTGATGTGCTCATAGAATCCCCTTGAGTAAGAAATCCCCTATCTCGTCAAATTGGATATCACCCTTCAAAAATTTCTGAATGGCAACCTGATCATTTTCAAGAACTCTTGAAAGTTGTTCAGGCTTATTGTGAGCTATATCCATCACGGTGTCAAAGCAGGGAAATCTTCCCGCCTCCAGCGGGGACAGGTTTATCGGTCTGTCGTAATCGAAGGGCTGCTTATTCGCGGACAAAAGCCCCGGAGCACGCTGCGGGTAAAACAAGGCGTAGCCGAGTGCTATTCGCATATCTGGATGATAGGCCAGCATCTTGGAGCTGCCGTCACAAAACTCCACGATGGCATGAACGAGACTCTCCGGATGGAGGCGGACTTCTATACGGTCGTAGGGAATTCCAAGCAACTGCTGAACCTGAATAACTTCCAGGGCTTTATTCACCAGCGTGGCGCTGTCGACGCTGGTCTTGGCGCCCATCATCCAGTTCGGGTGGCGGAGAGCCTGCTCGGGTGTGACCTGTCCGAGATCCGCTCTGTTCAGGAACGGCCCGCCGGAGGCGGTGATAATCACCCTGCTCACATCACTCAGCGCTTCGCCACGCAGGCACTGGTGCAGAGCGTTCAGCTCGCTGTCGAGAGGAATCAGCTCTGACTGACACTCCTTCGCCAAATACACCAGCTCCTGGCCATGGCAGACGATCAATTCTTTGTTGGCGATTGAAACGCGCTTGCTCATTGCCAGCGCCTTTAGGCATAGCTCTCGGGAGCCGAGGCCATGGTCAAGCAGCAGGAGGTGATCAACACGCTCATCGACAAGCTCTATCAGCTCCTCCGGAGAGCTGGAACTCAGAAGGGTCTGCCGCGCACCAAACTCCAAAGCCAGCTGCTCCAGATTCTCTCTGTTTCGGTGGGCCGACAGGCCCACAACTCTGAACTGCTCCGGGTATCGCCGGACAATCTCCAGACACTGTCCACCCAGCGAACCCGTCGCGCCGATAATGACCAGGTTGTAAAGACCCGTCATACCTTAGCGTTACGATGGCAGGATTTTAGCAGGTCCTCAGGCTTTTAACCAGCTCCTGGCCGAGCTTCTGGTTGATCAGGCCAATGAGCTGCTGAGACTTTAGCTGGAGCTGGTGAGAAACCACGGAACTACCCGACTCAAACCAGAGCTCGCCCTTGCTAAACCGCTTGGGAACAAGCTGGTCGCTCACTTGATCGGGCAGGGCTTCCCTGATACTATCGGTCGCCAGCTGGAGGACTAGGGCCGCCTGAAGTTCGCCCTTCAGGCCAAATTTATTAGCGGTTCTGGGAAGCAGGTCGCGAAGGGAGTGGAAGGTCATGAAAAGTATCAACGGTTTAAAGCTTACACACTATGAGCAAAGAAGGCGATCCTGAACCGCCATTTATACCATTCAGTCAAAGGCTCATTGACGGGTTGCCACCATATGCAGAAGAGCACCCAATACTGCGCCGCCTTGGCAGACTAACAAAGTTTGCAATTAACTCTGCAGCCTTCCGGCTCGGAATACATCAACTGTTTGCGGTGTCACACAAGCCGAGTGATGTGGTAAGAAATTTTAGAGGGGAAATTCTCTCAAAAATTTCTCTC
>JAUYKR010000014.1 GCA_030699855.1 bacterium | reverse complement strand
CTATCACCGAGCCCAAGGAGGGATCGCATAGTGGCCTAGTGCGCACGCTTGGAAAGCGTGTATCCGCGCAAGTGGATCGAGGGTTCGAATCCCTCTCCCTCCGCCAAATTGAATTCGAGCTGAACAAGAAGCGGAGTGACGCAGTGAAGCCGAAGATATTTGGCCCCGCAAAGCGGCGGCCACAGTTCTGATCATTTGTTCTCCAAAAAAAAGCGAGGCCCCGTCCCGACGTGCTGTCGGGAGCGGGGCCTCTTGTGCCTTCAAATGCTAGGAATCGATACGACTCAACTAAGCTAAACGATCAAAAGCAATGTGCGTGCAGCAGGGTCAGGGGCCGTACTCGAGGAACGAGTCCACCGGCGAGTCCAGCCGGTAGGCCACCCCCGTGCTGGCGACGTCGGCGGCCACCTCGGTCATGCGGAACCGGATGCTGTCCCCGATCTGCGGCGGCACGGGGGCCGCCGTCATGTCGGTGACGACCGAGAACCGCCAGCCGAAGCGGAAGACGAGCCATGGCAAGTGGAATTCAAGCGTGCCGTCGAACTGTAGGAGCGCGCTGTCGACCACTTGCCCCAGGTCATCGAGCAGGTAGAATCTCTGGCCCACCAGGCCGTTGAACAGCGCCTGGCGGTTGCTCGTCACTCGGAAGCTCAGACCACGCATGATCGTCGCCTCCGGCTGTGCCCTGTCCGGAACGAAGAAGTCCACGCCATCCTGCGACCCGGGGTTGGCCGCAGACCGAACCGACCTACCCCCTTGGGCCTCGAAATACCAGGTCAGGGGGAGAAGCTCGAACTGCATGAACTCGTCCTGTCCACGCCGCCAGAGCTCGGTATCGCTTGGCTCAATCACGACTTCATCCCGAATGAGAGACGCCGAGAAGTATCCGACGAAGCCCTCGCGATGGAATCGGATCTTGGCGGTCAGCCTCACTCGAATCAAGAACGTCACTTCTTCGCCCGCGTCGATCCTGGAGTGACTCACACCAGGGAAATCGAACTCAGCCTGGTGCTGACCTTCCTCGTACGTCGCTTGGCCCGGCTGAATCTGAAGCACCTGCTGCTGGCCCGCCTCGCGGCGGACCAATTCGAACCCATCGACGATCACGTCCCTGCCGACAGAAAGGCGGTAGATGACCTTGCGGGCCATCACCGCCTCGTAGTCGGAGGCCGCGACCGTAAATCCTTCCAACTCAACGTACTGGCCGTGTCGGACCTGGGGTTGAGCGAAGGTTCCTCCCGTGAAGCTCAACTCCGGCGGCGGGAGGGGGAGGACCTCTGCCACCATCGTCACCCGCTGGCGCTCGGCGCCGGACCGGAAGAGGAACTCCCGGCCGATTTCGAGAACGGTACGGGTGCTACTACCCGCTCTCGGCACGAGATTTTGCAAGTCACCCCTGAGCGCGAGCTCGTGCAAGCCCACATCCAAGGTGCCACCGAGCTGGAAGGAAACCAAGGCGTGATGCCCCGGCTCCTCCGCGAAGTTCGGCGGCTGGATGGCGGAGGGGGTGGGGGAGCTGAGCCAGGCCACGCTCTGCAGCGTGGCCGCCTGGCCGTCGATCTCGAGCTCGAGGTCCGAGACCGGGTCGATCTGGGGGTCGACCAGCTGAGCATCGATCCGGAGCAGGGCCGAGAAGCTGCCCACCGGGGCGCTCTCGAACACCCTCAGGGTCGCGGTCCCCATGGGCTGGTCGGCCCGGGCGACCGCGTAGGCCACCTCGCCCTTGAGCTGCTCAAAGAGCGGCTCCGCCTGGGCCACCTGGTTGACCGTCGAGATCGTGCTGCCCTGCTGGCAGCCCACCATCACCATCGCCACCATCGTCACCAGCACCACCATCGCCGTTTGAGTCTTCATCGTCGTCTCTCTTTCGTTGTGGGCATTAGCCCAGAATTCGAATAATTCCCATACTGCATTGATCCAGACACGCGCTTAAAGAGAAGCTATTTCTCCCCAAAAACGTGTCTGGAATGCTTTCAATCGTTGTTTCAAAGGGCATTACTTCATAATACGTGGGCGAAAACACCCCGTATCACAAAGATAGAGTATTTTACTACAAAATTAGTAAAAGTCAATGTTTTAAGTGGTGGTCGGGGTAGCCCCGCTGAGCGGGACGACCCTCTGTAAAAAATGGTCGGGGTAGCCACCGCCTCCACCCGAGAACCTTCAGCGGGGCGACCCTCTATGTGTCAAATGGTCGGGGTAGCAGGATTCGAACCTGCGACCCTCTGGTCCCAAACCAGATGCGCTAGCCAGCTGCGCTATACCCCGAAGCTGTCTGATTGTAGCCAGAAAAATCGAAGCTGCAAAGCACTTTACTACTTGCTCATGATTTTTATCATCTCAATCACCGAGAGATCAAGATCGGCTAAGATGGCCTTCAGCTTTTAACTCAAAAAACTGTAGGCTATGAAATTTGAGTGGAGGAGTGGCCTCTTTCTGGTTTTTAACCCAAAGCGCAATAGCCTCTTCTAAGTTTTTATCGAGTTCATCAAGAGTTTTGCCATAGGTATGACAACCGGGAAGATCAGGTACCCGCGCAATATATACCCCATCCTCATCCTGCTCAATTACGACCACGTATTGATTCTTCTTCATGTCTGAAATAATGATTTTCTTGTAGCAGTATAACAAAAAATTCCTTGGAAATGAACAAGAAACGAAAGAGGGACTGTCGATCGGTCTGGACAGTCAGACGCTCCCTTCATTTCACTTTCTGTAAAACATTTTTTACACCCCCTTACGTGCGGTCACTTACGACTTTTTATACCCCCTCTGTTCACAAGCTGTGCAAATGTGTAAAAAATATAGATACACTTTTTCTGCTTGCAATAGCTGTAAATAGAAATTATAAAGAATTGTGTAAAAGAAAAACGTACAGAATTGCCTATGGATGCCTCTTCCCTGTTGGCTCAAGCCGGCCTCGACCAGCACGAGATTGCCCTCTACCTCGCTCTTGTGCCTTTGCGAGAGGGCACGGCCGGGCAATTGGCCAAGAAAAGCGGTGTTCCCCGTACTTATGCTTACCGTGTTCTCGACAGCCTTCAGCAAAAGGGCTTCATTCAGGATGTTTCCACCAGTCCCGTGCGCCGTTACCGCCCTACCGACTTCAGCGCCGCCCAGCGCTACCTGGAACGGCGCCAGCTTGAACTGTATAAAGCTCAGCAGGAAGCTCAAAAACTTTCAGTCCAGCTGGAAAATCTGGCTCATCCAGATGTTCCCAGTGCCGGTAGTTCGGATTTGCGCGACGTGGCCGGCGAAGAAGACTTCTGGAGGCTACTTCACTCCACCATCACCCGCGAGGTCTGGGTGGTGAATCCGCCGCTGTGGTGGGGCGACGGCAGCCACTCCAAAGAAGTCCAAAAGTGGGAGCAGTACCGGCAAAAGCAGCATATTTGGGAGAAGCGCTTCCTTAGCTCTGTTCCTACCCAGCTGCCTCAGTTTACCGAGGCTCAGCCATTCAAATCGGCCCCGCCGAATTCGGCCAGCTTCTTCCTGGTCGATCAGTATCAGGTGCAGATCAGTTCTTGGGCTCCCTTCCGGGCGCTTCGCGTCGAAAGCCAGGAGATTGTGGAGGTTCTCAAGACTCTGCTAGAATAGAGATCGAAATCCTTAATTCTTGCCCATGTCGAACCAGCACAGCACCGCCAAGTATGTGTTTTATTATTTACTGATCCTTATTTCTCTGGGCTTCGCCAGCATCGGTATTGGGCAAATCATTTGGCAAGTCATCAACAGCCTCTTTCCGGAAACGACTTATACCTACGACACTTTCTTTTCTCAGGACGTGCTTCGCTTCGGCCTGTCTTCCGTCATCATCGCCGGACCGCTGTATTGGTACATGTCGTATTTGACCAATAAGGATCTCGAATCGGGAAAATTACGTCCGGATTCCGCTTTGCGCAAGTGGATGACCTACCTGATCCTTCTGGCTTCCAGCTTGGTGGTACTCGGCTTCCTGATTGGTCTGCTGAACAGCTTCCTGGCCGGTGAATTGACCGTCAAATTTATTCTCAAAGCGCTTGCGGCCATCATCCTGGCCGGAGCCATCTTTCTGTACTACCTCCACGACATTCGCCGCGTTGATCTCAAGCGCGACCAACTCATCATCTGGTTTGGCAGAGGAGCCGCCCTGTTGATGATCTCCGGCGTGATTTTGGGCTTCTTCTTCATCGATTCACCGGCCAAGGCTCGCGCTCTGCGCGAAGACCAGGAGCGCCTCAACCGCCTGCAAAATATCAGCTATCAGGTGGAAGACTTTTACCGGACCGAGGAAAAACTCCCAAAAAGTTTTGATGAGCTGAAAAATAGACTTACTCCTCGCGATCTTGTCGATCCGGTGAGCGAGGAATCCTTTGAATACAAGCCGCTCAACGCGAAAAACTATCAGCTTTGCGCCGTTTTTGCCTTTTCCAATCGGGAAGGGGAAATGAGCGCCGCTCCCTGGGGCTATCCCGCTCCCAATTGGTTTCACGATGCCGGCAGGTACTGCTTCGATCACAAGGTGGAGGAGCCGGTGAAGCCCATTCTTGGGCGATGAAGAAATACTCTTCTTTCCATAACCATGGTAGTTCCCTGGCCGGAAGCGATCGCCCACTGTGATGCCGACTCTTTCTTCCTCAGCTGTGAACTGGCGCGCCGTCCCGAACTCAAGGGCAAGCCGGCGGTGGTCGTAGGGAAGCTAGGTTCCTGCGTGCTGGCGAAAAGCCATGATCTCAAGATCCAGGGTATTCAAACCGCTATGCCGATTTGGGAAGTGAAAAAGCGCTTTCCAAATGTGATCTGCCTGCAGGCGGACTTCGCCTGGTATAACCATCTTTCGGCCAAGATGTTCGCCATCCTCAGCAATTGGACTCCGGATGTGGAGGTGTACTCGGTGGACGAGGCATTCCTCGACCTCAAGGGCCTGCGGCGGCTGTACAAGATGGACTATGGTCAGATAGCTTACGCCATCAAAGAAGACATCAAACGGCAACTGGGGCTGACGGTGAGCGTCGGAGTATCCGTGAGCAGAACCCTGGCCAAGATGGCGGGGGAAGTGAATAAGCCGGATGGTGTTACCGTCATCTCCGCCCAGGAGCTTTCCAGCTGGCTTCCCAAGTTTTCTCTCGGCGATGTGCCCGGCTTCGGCCGCAACACGGTGGCTCTGCTGGAAAAATGTGGCCTTAAAACCTGCCACGACTTCGTCCAGCTCAGTGAAGATAAGGTCAGAAGTCTACTCCACAAACCTGGCTTGCAGCTGTGGAAAGAGCTGCGCGGGCAAAAAGTCTTTTCGGTAGAACCAGCTTTCGCTCCCCAGCAGATGATTACCCGCACCAGCAGCTTTCAGCCTCTTACCGCCGATCAGGACTTTCTGTGGGCGCACACGGTGCGCCAGCTGGAGCGGGCCGTGGATGCCCTGCGGGATAACGAGCAAAGGACTCAGGAAGTAGCTTTGTACTTGCGTGATAGAGCATTTCATCACTCTGGATGGAGTCATCGACTTCCCAGCTCCACCAACACTTTTTCCGACTGCCTGGAGGCACTCAAGCAGATCTGGAGGCGGCACTTTCCCGCCGGAAAGGTTTTCCGCTCCACGGGCGTTACTTTTTTTCGGCTCAGTCAGGATCTCGGCCAGCAGTTTAGTCTCTTCGAAAATCCAGGCCTGTTTCTCCGCCAAGATCAGCTCGAACAGGCCAAGCGAATCATCAAAAACCGCTACGGTCAGCTGGCGATCCGTTCAGCCAGCTCGCTTCGCTTGAGTCAACTGGGACCAAATGTCAAAAAAAGTTTGAGAGCAAAGGCTTTCAATGTTGAATGGTAAAATCGGCAAATCTTCGAATAAAAAAGGTTTGAATGCTCTTGTCTTTCAGTTCGGCAAGCGGATCTTCCACCAGAGTGGCCTTGCCCAGCAAGCCGTGAAGGGTATCCAGCAAAGGAGTGATCTCAACCTTACCGGCAAACTTGCTGCGGTAGCGGGCTTCAATCACCTCCTGATCATCCAGCACGATCCAAATGCGTTCACCCATCTGAATGATGTCGAGAGGCTTCAGCAGTTTGATGAAGGCCTTCGTTTTCTGCATATTTTTGTCCTCCACTTCCTTGGCGCGAATAATGCCGTCATCGGTTTTTTCCGAAGTCTCTTTCTCCAGCTCCAGGCTGTCGAGATCCGCGAAGACGGCTTGACCAAAGCTCGCCAGATCAGCTTCACTCAGCGGAGTTTGCCCGCCACTGGCTTCGTAGAGCATTCCGAGCGAACTGAATCCTTTCAGGATCCAATCGTTTTCCAAACGGGGAGTCAGGGATTCTTTGGGCGGGTAATACTTGAGCAGCTCGGGAACGCCGGTGGAACTGGAGCCATGCCAGGTATAGGGCTGTCCGCTAAAGCTTCTCACTCGAATCATGGTTTTGGCAATGCTCGCTTTTTCCAGCTCCTCCGCGGGGCGGACATCGCGCAGGTCCAAAAAGCGCCCGTCGATCCACAGTTCTTCCGGCCCCGTGTAGCTGGGAGTGGTGACCTTGAAATAAATGGTTTCAAGTCCGGCCCGAGTTTGTCTGCGAATTTGTCGCTGCAGTTGGAAAAAAGTTCCCTTCACCGCGACGAACACCAGCTCATCCACCTCTCCAAAGCGATCAAATTTCAGCTCCGTTCCGGAGGAACCGCCAAAAATAGCGTCCCAATCGGAAGTGGTTAAAACCGGCGTGGCGGTCTTTGCCAGGGCGAATGGGGTCTTCGCAGCCGTGATTTCGTTCAGGTTTTTTTCGATCAGATTGTCCGGCTGTTCAGAGCCACTGCCACAACCGCTCAGCAGCGGCAGTATCAGGAAAAATGCCAGAAATCTTCGTATCATCGGCATGGCAGACGGTGAGTGAACAGTGGTAGTGTTCCATCTAAACGATGTGAAGACAAGTTGTTTCTTGAGAAAAAAGACTTGCGCTCATACAAATGTGCATATAGGATGAGTTTGATATTCTTATTTTCACTCTATGAAAGCAGAACTTACCAAACGGGAAGGAAAAGTCTTGGATTGGGTCAAGGATTTCCAGCAGGAGTTCGGAGGTTATCCGACCTACCGCGAGATTCAAGATGCCTTCGAGTTTAATTCCATCAACAGCGTGTCCCAATACGTCAAACAGTTGGCTCGCAAGGGCTATCTGGAGCTCCTCAAAAACAGAGGCTACCGGCTGGTAGCCGATGAGCGAACCGGCATGGTCACCATGTCCTTACTCGGCTCTGTTCAGGCCGGTGGGCCAAATACTACTCAAGAGGCTTCAGAAACGATGACGCTGCCCCGACAATTCGTTCCTTCTCCTCAGCGATCTTTTCTCCTTCGAGTTCGTGGCAATAGCATGAGCGATGCCGGCATCCACGAGGACGATATTATGATCGTCAACTCTGAGAAGAAACCTCAAGTAGGGGACATCGTCGTGGCCCTCCTCGACGGAGAAACCACCGTCAAGCGCCTCGCTGTTCAGCGCAACAAGCGCTACCTGAAGGCAGAAAACAAGGCTCACCCCAATATCTATCCGGAGGCGGAATGGGAAATCCAAGGGGTGGTGACGGGCTTATGGAGGAGCTACTAAGGAACCTCTGAAAAACGCGATCTGCTCGAATGTCTCCCATGGAAAAGACGAAAGAAAATAACCCCGAGGGAAAACTGCCTGAAAAGTTTCTTGAGCGCCTAAGGCTGCAGTTTCCGGATCACTTCAGGCAGATCAGAAGTACTTTTGTCCGGCGACCGCCCGCTATTCGCGTCAACACGCTTCTCACCCCTTCCGCGGACCTCAGGAAACGACTGGAAACCCAGGGGATCAAGCTCAAGAGCTATCCGGCCCTTGCCAATGCGTTTATCGTCGTCAACACCGACCGCAAGGCTATTACGGCTACTTCCGAATATGAGCAGGGCTTGATCTACATTCAGTCCATCGCTTCTCAGTTGATCGTCAGGGCTCTCGATCCTCAACCGGGCGAGAGGGTTTTGGATATGTGTGCCGCTCCCGGCTCCAAAACCAGTCAGATGGCCATCCTGATGAAGACAGAAGGGGAGTTGGTCGCCAACGACCAGAAGGAAAAGCGAATCTATCGCCTTCGCAACGTGCTGCGTCATCAGCGGGTCGACGACTTTGTCACGGTCAAGAATTATCCCGGACAAAACTATCCCAAACATTTTCCGGCTTACTTCGACCGGGTTCTGGTCGATACCACTTGCAGCAGCGAGGCCACCTTCATCGAAGGCGAGCGTAAATCGCTGCAGTATTGGTCTCACCACAAGGTCAAAAACAGCGCTCGTATTCAGCGCAAACTTCTTGTTTGCGGTTGGGAGTGCCTCAAGCCTGGTGGTACTCTGGTCTACAGCACCTGCACGCTTTCACCAGAAGAAAACGAAGTGCTGCTCAGTAAGTTTTTGGCCAAGCACCCGGAAGCTCAAGTTCAACCGCTCAGGTGGAAAGGGATAAAGACACTTCCTATCGCCGATGAGTGGCAGGGGAAACCCCTGGATCCTCAGGTTCAATTCGCTCTCCGCCTGATGCCGACGAAGGAGGTGGAGGGGTTTTTTATGGCGAGGATAAGAAAAGAGCTCCGGTGAGGGGCTCATCGAGTCAAATCTAACTGGACAGGAGTTTTAAGCAACGAGATTTACAGCACCGTAAACTCTT
>JAUYKR010000011.1 GCA_030699855.1 bacterium | reverse complement strand
GAAGAGCCTTTGCTTCGTTTTTTGCTTTTGCCCTTGTCTTTGTCTCAATCATCGCTCCTCTTCAGACCCTGAACCAGCTTCCCCTGATCCAGAAGGCGAAGGCTGCTTATATGAACTGTGTAGGTGTCGTTCTTCATAATGGCCAGTATTGTACCTCGCGGACTGAGCTCAGCCCTGGAGACACCATTCAAACCGGTGCGAATGCGCAGGCTGAAATTGTGTATCCTAATTTTTCTATCACCCGGTTCGCTCCCCAGACAACGGTTCAGTGGGGTGGGGTATCAAGCGACCAACTCTATCTCCAGAGTGGTACGATGTGGGCACGCACCGTGAGCGGATCTTTTCGGGTCAAGACAGACGCAGCCACTACGGAACTCCTCAGGGGAGCAGTGAGCGTAAGTACCTCTACGGGAAAAAGGGGAAAGACCGAAATTTCTGGAACAATCCCGGTTACAGTTCAATTAGGGGCTGAGCATAATCAGTCAGTCAGAGAACAAATCACCCTTCTGTCCGCCGAGAGGCTGACGATTCATCACAATCGCCTGAGAGTGGTGAAGCGGTCAACAGTCAGTCCAGATGCCTGGACGAGGAAGAACTTAGCTCAAGATAAATTGTATGAGCAAGAGTTAAAGGATGAGCTGGCGAAAGAACATTTGTCACCAGCGGGAGCGCTTCGGGGGAATGTCAGCGATTCCATTCGCAGTCTGGCCCAATTTGCTCAGGAGAAGTTTGCTTATGGGTCTTTGGACAGATTTAAACTCGGCTTGCCCCAGCTGGAAGAGAAGTTTAGAAAAGTTTTTTCTTATGCCCAAAATGGTGATGATGCCATGGCTATGAAAAGTTTTCAATCGTATCGAGAAAAAATCATTTCTCTTGTTAGTGACCTCCCTGATAAAATGGCCAGCGAGCATAATGAATTAGCTGAACTTTTCAAGAATCACTACCATTTTGTTCTGCTCTTCGAGCCGGAAGACCCGGAGTATGTTCTCAAGACTCCCTTCCAGGATTTGGCGGTAGAGATTGAGCCGAAATTTGCCGCTGGGGTCTTGGATAAAATTGTTGAAGGGGTAGCGGGAACAGAGCTGAGAGAGGCGCACCGGGAGTTGTCGGAAGGAAATGTTCATAAAGCCAATCGGCACTTGGAAAATTACGCGGCGATCATTGAAAAATCGGACAGTGGTGGTATAGATAGTCCTCAGCTTAAGCCGATCGCCAAGGCGATGACACCGGATGACCTGGCAATCCTGACTGATATTGCCAAAAAGGCCGATCAACTGAAGCCGAAGGTAGAGGCGCTCAAGCAGCAGCAGGTTCGCGAGCTACAAGTTATTGCTGAGAGACAGCTTATGAATCATCAGGTTGGTACTCGCATAATGGGAACGGCCTATAGGGGAGATAGGGCGGATCAGCAGACTGGTAAAGTTGTAGGACAAGCTGTTAAGCCGACTGTGAACTGATTGGAAGGAGATTTCTCTTTCCCCCGTACTTCTCAAAAAAAAGTACAGGAGATAGGGGAAATATCACATAAATAGCCGAAAACAAAAACTTGTATCATAACCGTCTCTGTCGAGAGACGACGTAGCACGCTCCTGTTCTTTTTTCTTTCTTGCTCCGCGAATTCGAGATCTTCAATCTACCAGCGAAAGAAGATCACGAAGAGGAGAAGAAGGAGTACTTCATTCTTCGCCCCGCTTCAGCGGGGTTAAGACCCCTCCGCTTTTCTTACCCCGCATCGCGGGGCAGGAAAGGGCGAGGGGTTTTTGTAATACTTATTCTGCGATGATTTGTACTCCCGCTTCTCTTATTTGAGCCTCCGGCATCGGGCTGGGCGCTCCAAACATCAGGTCCTTAGCCTTTGAATCCTTAGGGAAGGCAATGACTTCGCGGATATTCGGTTCGTTGGCAAAAATCATGACGAGCCGGTCCAGTCCCCAGGCGATGCCGCCATGTGGAGGTGCTCCAAATTCAAACGCTCGGAGCATATGACCAAATCGACGCTCGGTATCTTCTGGGCTAACCCCCAGAATCTTAAAAACATTGGCCTGGATTTCCCTCTCATGAATTCTTACTGATCCTCCGGCTACTTCACAGCCATTCAAGACCATGTCATGCGATTCGGACAGCGCCTTCAGTGGTTCCTTGACCATGATGTTTTCGTGACCATGGTGTGGTCTGGTAAAGGGGTGGTGGGATGCGCCGAGCTCTCCGCTCTCCTTGGAGACCTCAAACATGGGTGCGTGCAAGGTCCAGCAAAAAGCCAAAAGCTTAGATGGGATCATCCCTTCTTCTTCTGCAATTCGCTTGCGAAGAGCCCCCAATGACTCCACCACCACTGTCCATTCATCGGCGGCAAAGAACACCACGCTGCCAGCCTTGGCCCCGGTGGCTTTAGCGATCTTCTCGACCAGTTCGTCGCCAAGGAACTTGATGATGGGGGATTTGGGTCCCTCGGCCGTGAAGGTGATGTAGGCCAAGCCTTTTGCGCCAAAATCTTTCACATAGTCGGTCAGTTTGGTTTCGAAGTAGCTTCGAGGTTTTTCGGCATAATTTGGCACACATAGGGCTTTTACGGAGCCTCCCGACTCAAGGGCTGTTCTAAAGACTTTAAATTCGCTGTCTTTCACCAGTTCTCCCAGGTCAACGAGTTCCATATCAAAGCGAAGATCCGGCTTGTCCGAACCGAAGCGATTCATGGCGTCATGCCATTCCAGGCGGGGGAATGGTTTTTTTAGGATTTTCTTATTCGGCTGAAATTTTTCTGCCAGTTCAATCATCAGCTGCTCGTTGATACGGAGGAGATCCTCTTGATCTACGAAGCTCATTTCCACGTCCAACTGGGTAAATTCTGGTTGGCGATCACCGCGCTGGTCTTCATCGCGGAAACAGCGAGCGATTTGAAAGTACTTGTCGAAGCCAGCCACCATCAGCAACTGCTTCATTTGTTGGGGTGACTGTGGAAGTACGTAAAAATTTCCGTGATAGAGGCGAGACGGCACCAGATACTCTCGCGAGCCTTCCGGTGTGCCTTTTACGAGCATGGGTGTCTCCACCTCTATAAATCCCTGGTCGGTCATATAGTTGCGAATGTGATGGATCACCTGATGGCGAAGAATCATATTTTTCTTCATCCGTTCACGGCGGAGATCTAAATATCGGTATTCCAAACGAACTTCTTCGCCTACGTGCTTGTCCTGGTCGATCTCGAATGGGGGTGTCTTCGATTGGCTGAGGAGAGTGACTTCGTCTACGATTACCTCTACCAAGCCTGTTTCTAGGCCTTTGTTTTCCATGCCCTCCGGTCGTTTTCGCACCCTTCCTTTGATCTGAATCACAAATTCTGGTCGGAGTGATTCCGCCAAGCCGTGTGAGTCTTTTTTGTGATCCGGGTCGAAGACGACTTGGGTCAGGCCATAGCGATCTCTCAAATCGATAAATATCAAATTGCCATGATCGCGGCGACGATGAACCCAGCCAGCCAAGGTTACTTCTTGGTCAATGTGAGCGACGCGAATCTCATTACAGAGCTGTGTTCGATACATGTTTACAAGTGTAATTTGTTGAGAGTGTAGCTGAACTGGTGGTGATTTCCAGTGAAATATTGATATGATAGTGGTGAATTGTTCACCTTCATGAAGATTGCCATCACGGCCAAAGCGAGCCTCAAAGACCCCGATAAAATTGTTCGTAAGGCGGTACAATATTTGCGCAAGAGCGGTTCCAGTGTTGATCTTTGTCCGAATGCCTGCCAACTGGTTGTCCATGAAAATCCAAAGCTGGATTTTCATAACAGCTATGATCTTATTATTGTCTTTGGTGGGGATGGATCCTTACTGAGAACCGTTCAACTCATGAGGAATTTTGAGGCCGCTATTTTACCGTTGAATATGGGACGACTTGGGTTTTTGTCTGAAGGGGCCGGCAAAAATTACAAGGCCATTCTCAGCCGGGTTCTCAAGGGCAAATATGAAATCGACAGGAGAATTCTGTTGCGCTGTTCAGTCATGCGTGGGACAAGAAGGGCCTTCAGCCAGCGCGCTTTAAACGAAGTGACCATTGCCAGGGATGCCTTGGCGCGAATGGTGAGATTGAAGACAACGGTGGATGATTTGAGACTTACCACTTACGTCGCAGACGGCTTGATTGTAGCCACTCCCACCGGGTCGACCGGATATTCTTTGTCGGCTGGCGGGCCGGTTGTTTCCCCCCATCTCGACAGCATCATTCTCACTCCCATCGCGCCTCATTCTTTCACTCAAAAGCCCATTGTCTTGCCGCCTGGGATTCGGGTTAAAGTTCACATCTCTACCAGTCAGGACCGGGTGAATCTTACCGTCGACGGCCAGACTGGATTTCACCTGAAAGATGATGATATTGTTAAAGTGAAGCGCTCTTCAAAGGTTTTGAAGTTAGTCAGGATGGGTGGAAGCACTTACTTCCGAACCCTTCGAAATAAGCTGCTTTGGGGAGGTGACTTGGTCGGAAGGTCATCCTGATCTATGTATTTTTTATCCTTTGCTATGGCATCACATCGGCTTGCATTGAAACTTATTGTTCTCGTCGCAGTTTTTGCTTTGGTCATTTCTGCTTTGGCGCCTTTGGTTTACTACTTTGCACCAACCCTCCCCAGCCAGGATTTGAGTGATCAACCATGAAGCAAGATCGTATTATTCTCGGTATCGACCCCGGTGTGGCCACGGTAGGTTTTGCGGTGTTGCGAGTGGGGTGCGACGAACTTGAATTGAGAGACTTTGGTGTTATCACCACGTCTCCTGACATGGAGTTCCCTGAGCGACTGGGACTCCTCCAGTCCGATCTTCGGCACCTTATTGGACGTCATGCTCCCACCGAAGCCTATGTAGAGGAGCTTTTTTTCGGCGTGAACAGTAAGACCGCCTTGTCCGTAGCCCATGCCAGAGGGGTCATTCTGGCGGAACTTTTTTCTTCCGGAATTCAGGCCCGAAGTGTCACTCCAAATCAGGTTAAATTAGGTGTGACGGGAGATGGCAGCGCAGATAAGCGCCAGCTCCA